>WREN01000167.1 GCA_009779295.1 Oscillospiraceae bacterium
AAAATAGCGTTTGTCATGAATCAGCCTTTGAATATCTTCCCAGTCGATGCGCGTAAGCGGATCAATGCAGTAATGGTCTTCAGGAATCATCGGCCCGGCATTATTAAAAAAGCGTTCCATTTAAACGACCTCCTCCTCATTACCGGCCGAAACTTATTTCAGTTGTCAGTTATGTTCAGTCACTATTTTATCATCCGGCGGCAATTGCAAAACATTATTTTTTGCTTGGAGCGCGGGCATCTTGCCCGCATTTTTTAAAGACTTTACGGGCTGGAAGCCCGCGCTCCAAGGGGTTTTGCAATTAACCAGGATATTTCATGGGGTTTCAGCGAGAGGGATCAAGAAGGCGTGGATACAAGGTGCGCGCAGTGAGGGCGACGACGGCATATAAATCTATATGTCAAGGAGACCAGACAAGCGCAACGCAGTAGACATGCCTTATTGCGTGCCCGCAGTAGAAATCCCATGAAATATCCGGGTTAGCTCTCCAGTCTTTGCTTTTTGTCCAGCCGATACTTTTTGTCGCAAAATGACCGGCTAACCTGAATACTGTTTAATCACTAAGGGTTAAATTCCCCGCCGCTTGCGGCGAGAAAAAAATATCCCTTTTGATGATACCCCGCTGCTTGCGGCGGGGTAGTTCATTCGCGTTTATCGAAGCTCGGCGCCTGGAGCGCCGACAGTCTTGCCGGCGGAAAAAAAGCAAATTCGCGGGCGTAAATGCCCGCTCACCTCATATATGCCAGAATCGAACACTGTAAAAATAATGCGTGTGAACTATGTAGCCCGCGATTTATTCTTTTTATAGATTTCGGACGAATTCAATAATACGGTCTTTTATTTCCGCTATTTCATCTATCTTTTTTATTTCTTCCCTTGAGAAATTCTCATCTTCCGAAAAAAACAGCGAGGGATTGACATTCAGCGCATTTGCGATTCTTAGAAGTGTCATGACGGAAGGCTGTTTCTTCCCTGTTTCAAGGCAGGCGAGAAAACTCTGGGAAAGGTTCGCCAGCAAAGACAGTTCCAGTTGAGACATTGATTTTCGCATCCTGATAGTCCGAATCCGCTTGACAACAGTTTTTAGTTGAATTTCCATTGATTCCATTGAATAATTTTGATGCTCTAAAGAGCTTGACGCAATGCTCATAAGGCAATACAATGTTATCTTCTTTAGAGCATTAAACAATGGAGGAGATGCAATGAGTTGCCTAAAAAAAATGGTATTTGTTATCGCGGCAGTTTTTTTAATGTTTTGTATCGCCTGTGGAGACAACAAAGGCGGAAATAAAAATGACAACAATAATCAGCTCAAGGTTAGCATAACGATACAGTCTTCCTTAACCGTGCGGGTCGGCGAATCGAGAACAGTTCCGGTATCGACGCAAAACACCGGGTTTACGGTATCGGTAAATCCCGCGTCCGGGTCCGGATGCACAAAAGACGGCGATGCCGTGACATGTAGACCGACGGCGTCGGGAACATACACCGTTACGGTGACGGCGACCGCCGACACGTCAAAGGCGCCCTCAATGACTGTGAGGGTTCCGGAACTGGAAATTGACGGCGAAGACGAACTGGCCTTTTACGCCGACGAAACCGAAAGCGGGGATATAGCTTTTTATGCCGCCGGCGACTGGGAAGCGACGGTTGTCGATAGCGAAGGAGGCGTTCCCGATTGGATTGAGATCAGCAGTCCCGCCGGAAGCAATTACATGTCAATAATGGCGCAGTCGAGCGGCAGCGGGACAACCATACAAGGCTCAGCCGGGTATAACTCAATCATTGTAACGCTCGCACTGAACTTCAGCGGAAAGGAGCGCGCCGCGACAATAATTATTACCACGACAAACGGGCAGATAAAAATAACCATCATCCAGGAAGCCGTCACCGAGGACGGGACTACTCTTACCCCGGAAATGGTCACAGTTTCCATTTCGCCGAGGAATGCAAGCATAATATTGGGCGACTCCAGAACATTCACTGTAACGGCTCAGAACACGGATTTTATTTTATCCGTCAGACCTACGTCCGGTTCCGGGTGTGTTAAAAGCGGCGTTGGCGTGGTTTGTACGCCGACGGCAACAGGGACGTACGACGTTACGGTAACGTCTACGGCTGACACGGCGAAGACATCCACCTCCGTGTTTACGGTTTTGCCGACCGTTACCGTCAGTATAAACATGACGCCTCCGACGGCAAGCGTAACGTTGGGCGAACCCAGAACTTTCGCGGTGGCGGCGCAAAACACAGGTTTTACGTTATCCGTCAGTCCCGCGTCCGGTTCCGGATGCGTTAAAAGCGGTGACAGCGTAGTCTGTACGCCGACGGCTGAGGGGGCGTACAACGTTACTGTGACGGCTACGGCTGATGCGACGAAGACAGCCACATCCGTGCTCACGGTTGCGAAAAGTGTTGATCAACTTATTAACTCCGGCCATGCCGCTTTGAAAAACAAGCAGTATGACGAAGCAGTTGCGTATTACGAAAGAGCGTATGAGGCGGATAACAATTACGTAAAAGCGGTTATTTATTCAACATTAGGGAAAATCGCCCAGATCAGTACCGATCCGAAGGTTATGGATTTACTCAAAAACAGATTAGGGTTTACGTCGTATCCTAATCGCCTGAACGCATTGTTGGATACCGAATGGCTGAAGGAATATGCCGAGTATCGCGAGTTTGGTTATTATGATGATACTCTTAAGAAATGGGTTTACTGGTATGACGAATGGGCCGTGGAGGAACCGTTTTATCAAGGGATCGACAAAGCCGGATATTATTACGAAGAGGATAATAGCTGTTCTTACGATAACAATTATCCCTATTTTAATTATTGCAAATTTGTCTTTGTCTCGGATGTAGAGCGATATACGACAATCTCGCTTCCCGAACTGCTGATTCCCGGTTGGGTTACAGGCGGAAGCGACTCATGGTATAATGAAACGCTTTTCGGCGACATGCCCGGGTTCGATACATGGATTCTGCTTTTGTGCGCAAATATCCTTGATAAAAATCCTGCCGGTATTAACAACATTATCGACGATCTTATTCCGGCGATTTTTGATGGTTCATTTGTCGATGCGAGCACCAGGGTTAAAAATCTTGAAACCCATAAAAACACAACAATTACCCTAGACGTGGACTTTATAGCAGCGCTGCACCTGGGCGAATTTATTGATGAATACGACCCTATCGGCTGGGCGGAATTAAACGGTATAACGTCCGCGATGCTTATCGTAAAAGGAGCGTTGGAATATGTAGCGTCTTACGATTTGAACACGGATTTAAGTTTCATGAAATACGCCTGGATAAATAATGGAAATGATTTTTACGTGCGTATAAAGGAAGTTGATCCGAAAAATCTGCCTTTCAACAATAGTTTCATGAACGCAAGGACGGACGGCGCAACTAGAATGGGAAAAGCGAAAAATTCTTTTATTACCGCAATTCAGGGATTTAAAGCGTCTTATGACGCGATCCTTGAAAGCCCTTTATATCCGACCGCGGTAAAAGACGCTTATCCTACTATTAATGAAGGGATAGAAAAACTACTCGCCGCAATTCAAAACGGCGGGAAGTTCTGGATTCCCGAAGATCCGACAAAAGGCGCTTGGCCAACAAGCGGAGGAACCAATGTTCTTGCGGGCGTGGATATGGGTAAGTTTTTCCAGGCTGGCTATTTCTCGCTGAAAAATGTATTTGAGACCGAAGAAATTGACGGACAGGCAAGACCTGTATTATACGCCAGAGAATACCGCTCGGGATATTCCTGCCCCGCGGACCAATTAGAATGGAATGAGGAATATAACTACGGCTGGTGTAATTATTGGGACGGCGACGGGGACGGGTATTCGTATGATGATTACATTAATAGCTGGTATGGCAATACCGTATACGAAAGATTAACGAATTATAACTATTCATACATGCTAGACTTGGACTATAGCTGGGGTTGCAAGGCGGAAGAAGCCGGTGGAATGGTTAATGTACAATGTTATGACCGATATGGGGATGTCGGAATGAAATTAAAAGCGGAAATGATAAACGGTATCGTATTTGATTCCCCGGATCTCTACGAGGAACTGCCGGAATTGATTGACGGGAGCGGCGGACCTATCTTTGATTTTATTCCGCGCGACGCGGCAAAAATTGTTTTTAAGATATATTACGACATCGACTGATGTCTGAAAAACTTCGCGGTTTCAAAGCATCCCAGGTAATTTTTTCGTGGATGCTTTTTATCATGATTAATGCGTTCGCCGTAAATATCGCCTCCGCTCAAAACTTTGAAGTTAATAGCGGAGGTGGTATCCTGCTGCATTGGAAAGGCGAACAGATTTCTTATTGGAACGGAGGGTTTTCTTATAAAAACAACAGGAATTTTGTAAACAAACTCGATATCCTCCAGATAAATTCAGACATGTCCCAGTTTTCAGGTAAAATATTGAAAATCGGATATTCTGTTGAACTTGATTTAGGAAAAATTCGTTCGAAATTATCCGCCGGATACCTTGAGCAATCCAAAATAAACGTTTTACTAGGAACAAAAAAAATTACCAGCGGCGGCGCGGAAGGATTTTATATCGGCGCATCGCCGGGTTTTAACATTCAAAAAGCTACGATAAAACCGTCTGTTCTGTTTGCCGGCTTAAAATTCAAAGAAGGCGATTTCAATTTTTTTTACGGAAAGCCGGATATCCCGAAATTTCTGCACTGGGGCCTGTCCGGAGAGTATGATAAAAAACATGAGATCAGTTTCTCTGTCACGAATTTCGATCTGAATATTGTCAACAATGATGACATGCCTCTTTTTATTTCCAGCGGACGTGTGTTAGGCTCAAGTTATAAGTACACGAATTTCGACGATAATAAACTGAAAAAATTCAGCGGCTCCGTTGGAATGTATTTTGCCGATTTATCGATGAATGGTTCGCTTACTCCGGCAAATCAGCGATACTTCCTATTTCCGTTTGATTATTTCAATCTTGACGGAAATCTTGACGCGAATATCGGACATGCTATCTTCGATTATGAACTCCGTCGGAAATATTTGACACATTCTTTTAAAATCGGTGTATTAAATGTTTTCAGCGGAGAAGTCAACGCAAAATATCATTCAAAATACAGGAAGTTTTTCGGTACAAGCGAAAAAAACGAAAGTCTTGATCCCATAATACTGAAAAATACGGGGTTTGGTTTTCTGGCGTATTCATTTGAAACGCCGGCATGGACAATAAATAATAAAATTCATGTTGATTTCCGGATGCGGAAAATTATTGCCTGTCCATGGGGGTTCGATAAATTTATGAGCGGCAAGGACGATGGCATTTTCGATCAAATCGAAAAGAAAGATTTGATAAAAACAATTCTGTTTTCGGGCTTATCAGGAAGTTTGAGTATAATGTTTTAACCCGTATATTTCCGGGTTTATCGTAATTGTTCCCATCATTACGCGCCCCAGACGTCTATTTGCAGATCGCCGAAACGCTCTTCGCGCCGCCAGATTCTTTCGTCCCACGTTTGTTTTGAATCACGGTCGAAAATCACCAGGTGAGCTTCATCCGCGCCTACACGGCGAACATAATCCGCCGTTTGCTCCAATCCCTGTTCGATGACCGTT
>WREN01000168.1 GCA_009779295.1 Oscillospiraceae bacterium
AGTCATGATTATTGTTGACTTAATTTTGTTGCCTTGCAATTTTCGTTGGAAATTGGACATTGAAACCTTGACAACACATATCCGAGAGGACGTGTTATACAGGGAAACGGTCCAGTCCTCAATTGTAAGCCCTTCAACACGGGTAAATTCGCGCACATTATTAATAACAACTATTAATTTGCATGTTCGTGCATGCGCGGCAATAAGTAAATCCATTTGCCCGATGAGCGTCCCTTTTCGTTGCAAATTAACGCGGATCGACCCATAGTGAAATCTCTCTTCACTATGTGTTGCGCCCAGTTGCATATAACCCTGCGAACTTAGGCAATTAAAAATTAGTAAAAATACATTTGCTTAATTCTTGACTTTTGCTTCAATAAAATAATCCCAAGCAGGAGGCGAGAACAATGTTTGTCGGACGGCGAAAAAAACTTGAAACATTGTCTAAGCAATATGACAAAAACGAGTTCACATTTTTTTCTACTTACGGGCGCAGGCGTATTGGCAAAATTCAACTTATTGATGAATTTATACGTAACAAATGTTTATTGGCTTTACACAAAAGTTTTACTACCTTTTTTCAAAAAACGGATTTATTTCCGGTGCGCGAGAATTTACATTGGGCAGGGATGATATTCGCTTGATCGATTTTAAAGAAATGTTCGAGTAGACGTTAAACCGCCGTTCATACAATTTTTCGATTTTCGATAAATTCATCTATATCCGCGACGATATATCTGTCCCCGAAAGTATGCAGCACATCATAGAAAGAGCTGAGGTAATCCATTACACCGTATTGCTTGAATAAGCGTAATGTTTCGATCCCTTTAAGATTGTGCGTATATTTATATTTTTCAAGGCAAAACGCTTTGAACTTTACTACATCCTGCATAGAAAGCTCTCCTTAATAATCGGGTAGTTCTAATTTGCCGGTGTTGATTTCGTTTTGGTAGAGGCTAAAAAGCTTGTGAACGCTGTAATGCCATACCTTCGTTGCTTCATTTTCCAATGCGGCGTACAACTCGGAGCTATATAACTTCTCAAACGCATCATCCTCGCCGACATGGGTTTCCTCAATGATTTTATTGGTTAACCCTCCGATAATAACCGGCAGGACAGCAGTGAACTTATTATTTTCCATTTGCTTGCCCTCCGATTATGGTATGCCGGATATATCGACAGTAGACCAAGGACTTATCAGTATGAAACAGGACTTGATTGTATAGTTCCCGTACTCTTAACTCAATAATAGCGGCTTCTTTGGAAAGAACACCCTGTTCGTATAATGCAACAACCGTAAAAACCTGATCGTTTGCGACAGGACCGATAGCAATATCATAAAATACATCAGGTATCTGTCCGCTCCTGTTAACGCAAACAAAATCCAACCATTCACCATCGGGCTTATCGAATGTAATAATGGACAAATCATTCTTTGCAGTTTCAAAATCAAAATCATATTCCGTAATAACACGGATATTTTTCCGGCGTTTGACGGCGACAATCTCTGCCCAACGGTCAGCTTGTTCTCTATTTATGGTCGTATAAAAACCAATTCCAAAATCAAGCATGCGGTTGCTTTCTATAATTTTCGGAATTTCGACGGGGACTGCGCCGCCGTGATAAACAATCATACATACGCCTCGGCCTGAGTAAAATCGATTGCAACCTTATTATACCCGAGTCAATGAGCATGCCAAGAGTTAATGCTTTGTATAAAGCATCCACCCTTGACTGCATAAGTTTGAAAAACTCGATATTTTTAGATAAATTAAAATAAAAGTAGAATAATAAAAATAAATACAGAATAAGAGTGCGAAAAGATTGTATTAAAATTAATTTATGTTATTATAATTTTAATCAAGCGAAGCGAAAGCGAACAGCGCTTTTCGGACACGGAAAAGCCGCCGTAAACTAAAGGCTTGGGAAACGGCGAAAGCATCATTTTTATCATTAAAAATGCCCGACCGGTTGCAAGCGGATTCATCAAACGCCGGGCGAGGCAAAACCGAGGAAGGAGGATCAAATAAATTTCCCGCGCGCAAGCCGGGACGCTTAACCACGCTGCGCGTAAGCAACGAGGCTGAAAACGGAGAATCACAACTCCAAACCAAAAGAGACCGCCTAACCACGTTGAGCGAAATCAACGCGGCAATGACGGAGAACCTCGCTCCTAAAACGAGGAAAAATATTTGGAGGTTTTCAGAAATGAAAAAAATTTTGGTAGTATTTTTGGCATTCGCGATGATGTTCGCGATGACGGTGCCGGCGATGTCGGAGGGTGGACCGACAGAAATTATAATGGTTGAGGAATTCAACCACCACGTAACGAGGTTTGCGTTTAGCGGAAGCGGATCAAATGTAAGAGGCGTAATGGCACTTGAATTCACTTTCGAAAACGCGCACAACAGCGTAACCAGAACGCACAGTATCACCAACATTGCGGAAGGAAACAACCAAACATTCAATATCCCTTTGGATATTGAATGCGGAACTGTAACGGTCACGGTAATTGTGAATATAGCGCGTTCGGGCGGAAATTTGAGTTATTCGAGCCTCAGGGTTTCGCAGGTCGCGACTTCCCCAAACCCCTTTGAAGTCACCGAAAGGGTCGAGCCGACATGCACGGAGGACGGGTTTATCGAAATCACGTGCTCCGGCTGCGAAGGCGTCGTTGAATTTACGTTGCTTGACAAGCTCGGCCACGACTATGACGCGGTCGATACTCCGATGACCCCGGAGGATGACGGATTCACCACTTACACATGCAAGCGCGAGGACTGCGGCCACAGCTATGTCGGCGATTACGTCGATTGCGTTCCTTATGATTGGCAGGTAGTTGATGTAATTGATCCGACCTGTACGGAACAAGGTTATACGATTTTCAAGGATTATTATTGGGACGCCGAAAAAAATGACAGCTTCGTACCCGCTCTCGGCCACGATTACGGTGATGTTGTTACACTCCCCACCTGCACGCAAAGGGGCTTCACCACCTACATCTGCGCGCGCGACGGTTGCGGAAAGACATACAGGGCGGATTTCGTCAGGAGGCTCGGGCATGATTATGTCGGCGAAGTCACCGATCCGACCTGCGAAGACGAAGGCTTCACGACTTACACCTGCACGCGCTGCGACGATGAATATGTGGACGATATAGAAGATGCGTTCGGACACACCCCGGGAGAAAGAAAAGATATACGAAATCCTAATTGTACGGACGATGGCGCGTGGGAAATCCGTTGCGATGTGTGTGAAAAGATTCTCGAAAGCGGCGATATCGACGCGCTCGGACATACCCCCGGCGAAAGAAAAGATATACTTGACCCGACTTGTACGGAAAAAGGCACGTGGGAAGTCCGCTGCGAAGTTTGCAATGAAGTTTTAGATTCGGGCGACATCGACGCGCTCGGGCATACCCCAGGCGAAAGAATCGACACGCTTGACCCGACCTGTACCGCTAAGGGCGCGTGGGAAATCCGATGCGAAGTTTGCGATGTAGTTCTCGACTCCGGTGAAATCGACGCGCTCGGGCATGATCCCGGCGAAAGAGTCGACACGCTTGATCCGACTTGCACCGCAGAAGGCGCGTGGGAAATCCGCTGCGAAATTTGCGACGCGTTACTCGAATCCGGCGATATCGACGCTCTCGGGCATACACCCGGCGAAAGAAAGGAACCGAAGGATTCGACCTGCACGGCGAAAGGCGCTTGGATTATTCGTTGCAAGGTTTGTAATGTTGTAGTCGAAAGAGGCAGAATAGACGCGAAGGGCCACACCCCCGGCGAAAGAATCGAAACGCTTGCCCCGACCTGTACGGGCGTAGGTGCGTGGGAAATCCGCTGCGAAGTTTGCGATGTTGTTCTCGATTCCGGCGAAATCGCCGCGCTCGGGCATACCCACGGCGAAGAAACTAAAATATTAGCACCAACTTGCACCGGCGACGGCGCGTGGGAAGTCCGCTGCACGGTTTGCGGTGTTGCCATCGATTCCGGAAATATAAACGCGCTCGGTCATGATTGGAAAGAAGTAACCGTCGCCCCAACCTGCACGCTTCAAGGCTACACAACTAATGTTTGTGATAACGATTGCGGCGCGGTCTACGGCTTCTGGTGGGATTATACCGACCCGCTCGGGCATTTGATGGTGCTCGGCGACGTATGGTGGGCAGCAACTTGCAAGGCTGAGGGTCAGGGATATTCATATTGTTCTGTCTGCGATTGGGGCACCACGCATTATTATCCCGTTAAGGATTGCAATTTCGTTAACGGCGTCTGCACGATGTGCGGCGAAAAAGAACCCGTTGTAACCATAACCAACGTCGCAAACGCAAAGTTCATCAGCATCGCGGAAACGGCGAAGAACAGCAGGGTCTGGAGGCTCACATTCAGCGCGGGCGTCACATATTCAAACGGCTTCACGGAGGTTGTCACATATTCAATCGACCTTGCCGGAAACAACGCCAACCTTGACGGGAAGTTCACGTTCGGCGCGGGCCACGACCTCGCGGGGCGCGTCCTCACCTACGACATCAAGGGCAACGGCTCCAACATCAAGGCGTTCGGGATTAAATAGCAAACAAAAATTATAACTCGATTAAGCCGGGACGCAAATCCCGGCTTTTTTTTTGTTGGACAAGCGAAACCGTTCGCATCAGGGATTGAAAGCGGTTAGAATTTCGAATTCACATACCTTTTTTACAATATGAACGAAAAACGTTAATATAACGCCGTGCTTCATCATCAAGCGGCTTCCGCGGGAAGGGATTGCGGTTTGAAATGATTGATATAGAATGCGTCGCGAAAAAATTAATAAGTGAACAATTAGACCGGATAGACCGAACCTACACGGAGGAACGCAAGGCGAAAATCAAGCGCAGGATGGAATCGTTCTGGGACGGCGAGTACCCGTCGGACAGGTTCCCGTATACGATTTGCGATTCCGGATGCGATATCGAAATACCGGAGGGCCTTTCGGAATCCGACGCGGAATTGATTTCGCAGCTTGCGGCGATCGCGAACCGCGGCGAAACGTATGACGACGATTTTTATCCCGCGCTGTTTCCCGGGCTCAGGCAGGTGACGCTTCCGTCGTATTTCGGCTGCGTCGAGGAAACCGCGTCGGGCTCGTCGAGGGTGAAACCGATCGTGGGCGAGCCGTCGGAAGTCTACAACCTACCCGAGCCGGGTTTCACCCCGCAATCCGCGGGCGGCGAAATTTTGGCGAGGATGCGCGAATGGCTCGAAAAAACCGGCGGGAGGGTCGCGTTTTACGAAACGGACATGCAGGGGCCGTTCTCCGTCGCAAGCCAGGTTTTCGGGATCGAAAATTTTTTGGTCGCGTGCCACGAAAACCCGAAGGAAGTCCATTATTTGATAAACAAATGTACCGATATTTTTATCGGCTTCGCGCGGGAAATGTTTTCGATCGCGGGCGGCGGCCTGATACCGATGCACTGCATGCCGTGCCTGTATTACCCGCAGTCGAAGGGGATCGCGTACTCCGAGGACCTCCTCGCGGTGGTTTCGCCCGAGACGACGCGCGAATACATAAACCCGTACGCCGAAAGGATCGCGGCCGAGTTCGGCGGGGCGCTGATACACACCTGCGGC
>WREN01000169.1 GCA_009779295.1 Oscillospiraceae bacterium
CCATTCTTTACTATCTTTTCCGTTCCGCACCTCTTGCATTTCATTTTCTTTCCCTCACTCGATCTGCTTTTTTCCTATTTTATCATTTCTTCATGAATTACGCAATACTGCCTAGAAATTAAATTTTCCTGATTTGTAATACTTGTTTCCTCGTCGGATATTATTTTGTCTCCGCAACTTCTTGCAAATATAAACGCAAGTAAAAAACAAACTAAAACTGCGATTATCGCAATCATATATCCGGTATTATTTAATCTCCATCGCATATTACTTAATCATCACCGTTCTCACGCTGTACGCCGGAATCTCGAACGAAACAGTATTTCCGTCAATCTCGCAATTGCCAATCTTTTTCATTTCGGTTATATCGGCAATATATACTTCACTGAACGCGAAGTTGATGCCCACGGACGATTTCTTCGCTGTATCGGTATCGTTGTACGCCCTGAGTACCAATCCGCCGTCCTCAGCCGTTTTGACCGTGCTGATGATAACGTTACCGTCGGGTTTAATCAATTGCCCATCGAGCGCAACATTGCCGCCGCAAGTGCCGCTATTTGACGCATACGAAACCGGATGCCTGAACATATCGACCGCCGGAACGATTTCGCAAGCCGTACCGATACCTACGCCGATTTTGATGTGGTGCTTGCCGAATTCAGGATACGGATCGGGTTCGGTTGACGAACGCAATAATGTTACCGCGCCGGAGTTGTCGTTGCCGCGGAAACCATATTTCGAATCCGTAACGATATAAACCGAACGGTTTTCGCTATTTATAATCTCCATATAACTGTTCGCGGGAACATCGTGCACGATTGCGGAACGATCTATCGTTCCGAACGGAATATCGTACCGATATTTATCGGTTTGATACGAAACCGGAACGAAGAAATTCAGTTGCGGTATGAAGCCGCCGCCTATTTCGCGCCAATCAACGTCCGTTTCAAATTCAAGCATACGCTTGCCGTTAAACAGATTGATAGTAACGTCAATCGACGATGAAGCGAAACTAATCTGGAACTTGACATACTTCTTCAACGGTTGGTGGCTGTAATCAGAAACATGAACCGTGTAATCCCCGCTGTTCAATTCGGAAACGTTCATATACGGACCGACGCGCCATGAAGTCATTCCGTGACGGGGATTTTCTTTGATAAATCTGAACAAACACGAAGGTTTGTCAATGAGAGCCGTGCCCGATTCTTTATCAACAAGAGAAACCAAAGCCATCGTAACCGGACAGAATACCGCCTTAATATATTCGTTTTCGAGTACGATATCGTTATCACCGATGTAATCCTGACGCGGGTCAACCGCGCCTTGGAACATATTGCCTTGGTCATATTGTTTCAAATCAATGATATAAGTGCTGTGCCCGAAAGCCGGAACCTTCGCGTCAACAAGTATCTTAACGAAAGTGTGTCCCCAGTAATGCGAGCCGTGACCCGTGAACTGGAAGGGAACTTCGTTTCCTTTAGAATCGGTTATGAACATGCGTCCCAAATCGTAATGGTAATCCCACAATACAAATTCGGTCGGTTCGGAGCGGTCGTACATCGTGCTGTTGAAGAGATGGATGACACGCAATTTACCCCTGCCGCGTTCGGTAACAGGGAAGGAGTTGCCGTCAACTGCCGCCATCGTGAATCCGACGCCGCCGCCTTCGGAGATGGTGTTGTTATTATTGTCAAATTCGATTGTGCTTATATCGATATTATCTGCGAAGGTGCGCATCGCGATATTTGCGTTGGTGTTCGCGTAAGAGAGAGTTTCCTGCATAAGCGCGTGAGCGAAATAACGTGTCTCCATGATTCCCGACCCGGGCAGGATGTCATGGAAATGGTTGAACAGAACGTTCTGCCACGCCTTTTCAAAACTTTCCTGTTTTGCGGGCATATTTGTTTTTAACATTGCTGCCGCGGATAGAAATTCTGAATCATTTAATCTTTCTTCGGAAATCCGGTTAGCGAGCTTGATTCTCGCCTGCGAAGTATAACATCCGGTAAAAACAAAGTTCAATTCCTGTTTCACAACCGGGAAACCGCTTCTGAATTGTTCGATACCCGCAAAGAATTCTTTATAAGTTCCGAATTTCACGGTCGGATATAGCGGATATTTTGAAACGTCGATAATAAACTCGATATCGCGTCTTGTCGGACCGCCGCCGTGGTCGCCGACTCCGTATACTTTCAGATATTTATCGATTCCATATTGTTTGCAGAACAGCGGGATTTGCTTGAAACTCGCCTGATTTATATCACTGTTGTACCATGTCGGATCGCAGAAAACTAATATCTCTTTGCCTGAAGGCGATTGCCAGCGATATATTTTATGCCCGTCGTAACCGCGGCAATGATAATAATAATCAACACCCGCGTTTTGTAAGATTTCCGGTACATTCGCGTTGTGACCGAAGGTGTCGGGCTCGAAATCAAGTTTGAGCGAATCGGGGTCGATATCGAACAATTTCGAAAGGTAACGCTTGGTATACAGCAAATGGCGCGCCAGCGATTCGCCGTTAGGCATATTTTTATCGGTTTCCACCCATTGCGACGCGGTTATTTCCCAGCGTCCTTCGTGTATGTACGCTTTGATTTCGTCAATCATTTCGGGCGCGTACTTTTCGATTATCTTATAAACCGACGCCTGCGACTGCCCATATGTGAAGTCTTTGTACTCTTTCATAAGATTTAAAATCGTCCGGAAAGTATCGACCGTAACGGCGACGGTTTCGTTCATTCCCCACATCCAGTTCATGTCGATGTGCGCGTGAGAAATACACAACACCGTCAAGGATTTAGCTTTTTCTGAAAGCGACATAAGCATCTCTTCGGCTTTTAACGCATTTTCTTTTGTTATAGCTGCCGTTAAGCCATTTTGCTCCAACAGATAATCAAGCGCGGATTCGATTAAAGCGTTATAAATCCCGTCTTCAGCCGCCGAGATATTCGCAAGGTATTGAAGTTCAGCGTTTATACGCTGCGACCAATAATTCATACTGGAAATGTTTTCATAATTTTTTAGTTTATCATAGAAATTCATTTTTATACCTCCAATTTTTATTCCATTATAATAAATATTACACAAAATGTCAACATTTATTTTTTATTTCTTGACTTTATTTTCATTTTTGGTATAATAAATAAGATAACCAAAAGAAAGAAGCAAAGTTAGTGAATTTTAAAACAGAAATAACGGAAGGTGTAATTTGGAAGCAGCTATTAAAGTTTACCCTTCCTATATTGATAAGCAACCTGTTACAGCAGTTATATTCTACCGTCGACTCGGTAATCGTAGGGAATTTCATCGGCGACGAAGCGTTAGCCGCCGTAGGATCGGTCGGATCGCTTGTAAATATGATAGTCGGCTTGTTTATAGGAATATCGGCGGGCGCGTCTGTCGTGATAGCGCAATACTACGGCGCTCAGGACGTCGATAACGTGCAGAACTCCGTACATTCCGCTATAGCGTTCAGTTTAATAGGCGGCGTTGTGATGAGCGTAGTAGGAATTATCGTTTCGCCTGCATTATTAAGAATGATGAACACACCGGAAAACGTTATCGGAATGGCAATTACATATCTGCAAATATATTTCACCGGGATGATTCCGGCATTGATTTATAACGTAGGCGCGGGAATTTTGCGCGCTACCGGCGATTCCAGACGGCCGCTGTATTATTTAATGATAAGCTGCGTATTGAATATTCTGCTTGATTTGTTGTTCGTCGCGGTATTCAAATGGGGCGTAGCGGGAGCGGCAGTTGTAACGACTATAGTGCAAACGGTTTCCGCGGTACTTGTAATGCTGAACCTGTGCAGCACCCATGACATATACCGGATCATACCGCGTAAAATAAAATTCCACGCGCAAATGATGAAACGTATAATATTGATAGGTTTACCAACCGGATTTCAATCTGTTGTTATATCAATTTCAAACGTTATAATACAGTCGCGGATAAATTATTTCGGAGATACCGCTATGGCGGCTATGACTTCGCGCGGAAAACTTGACGGGTTCATTTATGTGATAATGGCGGCGGTAGGTTTGGCAATGACGACCTTCGTGGGACAAAATTACGGCGCAAAACGTTACGACCGTATCAAACAAAGCGTTAAAATAAGCATGTTGATGACAAGCGGTATAACAATTTTATTAAGCGGATTGCTTTTAATTTTCGGACGGCAGTCGTTTTATTTATTTACCAAAAGCGAAGCCGTCATAGAATACGGAATTATAATGATGTATATAATCGTTCCGCCTTATTGGATATTTACGGCGGTCGAAATACTCTCAGGCGCGATACGCGGAATGGGCAATTCGATTATTCCCATGACAATTTCGATTATCGGCTTGTGCGTATTCCGCATTATATGGGTAGCGGTCGATATGCTGTTTTGGAATAATTTAATAATTGTTTGTTTATGTTATCCCGTATCGTGGATAATAACCGCCGCCGCATTTATGCTTTATTATAGGAAAATAATAAAAAGATTGGAGCAAACATGAGTTACAAACACACTTATATAACTTGTTTTATAGGATACATAACGCAGGCGATCTCAGTAAATTTATTGCCGCTGTTTTTCGTCATATTCCAAGACGACTATCAAATATCATTTGAAAAACTGGGGCGTTTGATATTTATATTCTTCGTCGCGCAAATCGTTGTGGATTTGATAGCCGTCAAATACGTAGACAAGATTGGTTACAGACCCGCCGCCGTAGCCGCGCATATCTTTTCAACTGTAGGATTGATAATGCTTTCAATATTACCGCGCGTAATGCCGTCGCCGTACATGGGAATTGTAATCGCCGTTCTAACATATTCCGTCGGAAGCGGAATGATAGAAGTGTTGATTTCGCCAATACTCAACGCGGTACCAAGCGAATCGAAATCGGGAACGATGAGCCTTCTTCATTCATTCTATTGCTGGGGACAACTCGGAACCGTACTTATAACGACGCTGATACTGCGGATAATCGGAACGAACTTGTGGTACATCATCCCGATCTTCTGGGCGTTGATACCGCTCTGGAACACATTCCGCTTCATGCGTACGCCGCTCGTACCGCCGATACCCAAAGAACATCGCATGAGCGTGAAGGATTTATTCAAAACCAAAGTGTTTATAATCGTTCTGGTATTAATGACCTGTTCCGGCGCGGCGGAGATCGCGATGTCGCAATGGTCGTCGCTGTTCTGCGAAAGAAGTTTGGGCGTACCGAAAGTAATTGGCGATCTGCTCGGTCCCGGATTATTCGCGCTGTTCATGGGAATCGGGCGCGCAGTCTACGGTATATTTGGACACAAACTCAATTTAGCACGGATTTTGATGGTGGGTTCAATAATTTGTATAGCATGTTATCTGCTCGCCGCGTTGTCGTCGATACCAATATTGGCGTTGATAGGCTGCGCATTGTGCGGACTATCCGTAAGTATCATGTGGCCGGGCGTATTGAGCATGTCGGCAGAAAAATTCCCGAACGGCGGAACTGCGCTGTTCGGGTTATGCGCTGTATTTGGCGATTTAGGAGCGGCTACAGGGCCGTGGATGACGGGTTTGATAGC
>WREN01000170.1 GCA_009779295.1 Oscillospiraceae bacterium
CGAACGCTTTCATTATCTCAGCGTAACCGTAATACGCGCCAAGTGTCGTCCAATGATGGTCGGCTTTGTAATATAATTGCTCGTTACTGGATTCAACGGTTGCTTTAAGCGGCGATTTTAAATCTATATACTGGATGTAACCGTCGCTTGCCATCGTTTCCTCAAAGTAATTCCACAAATGCAAAGTCCTTTCATACGGAAACAACGCGGGCAGATACTTCTCCAGAACGTCAACGTTCCTTCCCGCCATTGCTATCGCGTACGGCACGTTTAATTCTTTCATCGTGCCGCTGAACGCCGTTACCGAGATCAAATTGCGCTCGACCATCAGCATTTCTGGGTAATCGTCGCGCTTGATGATATAGCCGTCCTTGCCGAGAATCACTTTATTGTTTTCCATTTTCAATGCCGCGATTTCGGTAATCGCCTTCGCGCCGACGAAAATATCGCGTATCGGGAACTGATCGGAATAATAATCGCCGATTTCGGAGGTGAACTTCCCGCCGATCAGTCTTTCGAGCGTTAATTTCGGCGCTTGCTGGAGATAACGGTTCTCCTGTTCGGAGAACGTATTGTCCGGCAGGATTATCATCGCGGCGGCGAATCCGTAGAGGATCAGCATTAAAAATAATATCGTCAGTATGTCGAGTAGCCGCGTTTTTTGCTTCATGTTCATTTGCAACGCGATGAGGTTATCCTGATCAGTCAGTTTTTCCGGTCTCTTATCCATAAATTTTTAATTTTTCCCTCCTTAAAACCTGAAGTATAAAAACGGATTGAACGAAGAATCCACGAGATACGCGACGCACAACAGCATTACGCATACGCCGCCCGCCATAGCTGCGACACGCGCAAACGCGAATTTCTCGTAATACTTGTAGAAAAGTTTCTTCGGATACGGTGTACACGCGATAATCAATATGACGAAGAAAATCAAGTTGCGCAGGATGTCGTAGACGTTGCCAATATCGATGAACGCCATTGTTCCGACGCCGAACATATTGCCGAAGTAAACCGCGCCAGCGGAGCTGTCCTCAAACACGAATATGAGCCATCCGATGTTGATAATGAACAGCGCGTATATATGCTGAACGAAATTCGGCACTTTCTTCAATAAGTTGCCCAGGAACGCTTTTTCGACGACGAGCACCACGGCGTAATATAAGCCCCAGATGACGTAGTTCCAGCTTGCGCCGTGCCAGAAACCGGTTATGAACCAAACGACGAGCAGGTTGAAATAGTTGCGCATCGGCGAACAGCGGCTGCCGCCGAGAGGGAAGTAGACGTATTCCCTGAACCACGTTGACAGCGACATATGCCAACGCCGCCAGAAATCGGTTATGCTTTTGGCTATGTACGGATAGTTGAAGTTCTCAAGGAATCGGAACCCGAACATTTTCCCCAAACCTATCGCCATGTCGGAATAGCCGGAGAAGTCGAAGTAGATCTGGAACATGTAACATATAATCCCTATCCAGCACCCGACGACCGTCCGCTGGTCGGGGGGAATCACTTTGAAAGTCTCCCACATCGCCCCGGCGATATTCGCAAAGAAGATTTTCTTTCCCAAACCGGCGAGGAACGTCCGGACGCCGCTCGCGAAGAATGCGACGTTTTCATCGCGTTTGCGCAGCATATCATCTACATCCTGATAACGTACGATAGGACCTGCGATCAATTGCGGGAACAATGTGACGTATGCTCCGAATGTGGTAATATTTTTTTGAACTTTTGCTTGTCCGAAATATATGTCAAGTGTGTAAGACATCGTTTGGAATGTGTAGAATGAAATACCTATCGGCAATGATAATCCGAGCGTTTTAAGTCCGCTAAAAACAGGGATATAACGTAAGTTAATAATAAAGAAATCGTAATACTTGAAGAATCCGAGGATAAGTATATTTGATATAATACTTGCCCATACAAAACGTTTTGCGATCTGCTTGTTTGTATCACGGTATTTACCGCAGCCCCAGCCGCAAACATATTCTATACTTATTGATAAAATCATAAGAAATACGTATATCGGTTCGCCCCAGCCGTAAAACGCGAGGCTGACGAGCAGTAACACAAGGTTGCGGACTTTGAGATACTTATGCGGTACCGCAAAATACGCGATTAATGTTATCGGTAGATACGCAAATAGAAATTCTAAACTTGAGAATACCATAGTAACCCTTCTTATCCGTTGCCTGCAACGGTTTTTATTTTATTTCGTCGATGTTATACGGCGTTTCCTGATATACGAAATAGTTGAGCCAGTTCGCGAACAGCAAATGCGAGTGCGCGCGCCATGTATTCGGCGCTCCGAGCTGCGGATTGTCGTTCGTGAAGTAGTTGTATGGGATTTTAATCGGCAAACCTTTATTTAAATCGCGGAAGTATTCGTTCGCGAGCGTTTCGTTGTCGTATTCGGAATGACCCGTTATGAAGCACATCGCGTACCGGTCTACAAATTTATCATCATTTATTCGATAAGGTTTGGATTTTTCGGATATTATATAAACACCGGCTTGTTGGGATGAGGAGAGGATTTCAAGTTCGGGTATTTTTATAATATCTTCCGCGTGGATTTCGGTATGGCGCGAATGAGGCGCGAGGAAAATTTCGTTGAATCCGCGTACGAGCGGATGTTTGGGATTGTTCACGGTATGCGGGAACACGCCGAATAATTTTTCCTGCAGGGGATATTTTTTTACTCCGTAGTGGTAATATAACGCAGCCTGCGCCGCCCAGCAGATGTGGAACGTCGAGAAAACGTTAGTTTTCGACCATTCCATGACTTCGCACAGTTCCGGCCAGTAATCGACGTCTTCAAATTCCAAATCCTCAACCGGCGCGCCTGTTATGACCAGTCCGTCGAATTTTTGATTTTTCACGTCGTAGTAGTTTTTGTAGAAAGACGACATATGTTCCGCTGAGGTATGTTTCGGCGTATGCGAAGCCGTACCCAACAACGTTAATTCGATTTGCAGCGGCGTGTTGGACAGCAGCCGGATTAGTTGGTTTTCCGTGGTGATTTTAGTGGGCATTAAGTTTAATATCGCGATTTGTAAAGGACGGATGTCCTGATGTATCGCTTTACATTCGTCCATAACGAAAATATTTTCCTGTTCTAATGTTTCCCTTGCGGGAAGCCCGGTGGGTATTTTGATCGGCATTTTAATTGTACACTCCAAAAATAAAATAATATCTATTATAGCAAAAAAAATCCAAAAGCGCAAGATGCAATTTTGGATTCGGTGAAATTTATTTGATTGACAATTGGCAGGAATTTGTGTATAATAATTATACGAGGTGAGATAGATGAAAAACCCTAATAATAACCTAAATGAATTAAAAGGAAAAGCTGAAAAAAGAAAAAATAATAAAAATTTTCGGCATACACTGAACAACTCTGATATTAAAATCGCAAATGATAATGCAAAATTGATGGGGAAAGAACAATACAGAACTTTTTCAGATAAAGGATGATTAAAATGAAAGAATTTAAAAGAGGCGAAATATATTATATTAATTTTCCATATACTTTTGATGTGAATTATCCTAAAGGTAAAAATAAATTTGTGGTTATATTACAAGAAGGAGCAATATTCAAGGAGTATGACGCCGTTACTGTTTTGCTAATCACTTCTGACGAGGAAAGTAAAGATTTTGAAACAAATGTAACAATCGAAGCCGGCTTAACAAAACTAAATAAAGAATCATATATTATCTGTGCACAACCTTATACAATATTAAAATCGTTATTTGATCAAAGCGGCGTTTGGTGTGCAGGGATTCTACCTAATTATAAACTTGACGAAGTTGACGAATGTTTATACATAGGGCTATGCATGGGAATACAAAACGAGGTGGAAGATGAAGGAGAAGCATCAAACATGACAGACATAAAATTATGGGAAACCGCTACCCCATACTACAACGCGGAATACAGTCAGCCGGAACCAACTTTAACGCCGTACTTATTACCCAAACCCATTCCGCACGGCTGCGTAATCGTTTGCCCGGGCGGAGGATATGCCGGACGCGCACCGCATGAAGGCGAACCGATTGCGAAAATGCTGAACGCGGGAGGATTCAGCGCGTTTGTATTGAATTACAGATTTGCGCCGTATAAAGATCCGGTAATGCTGACCGACGTCAAACGCGCGGTGAAACTCGTCCGTTACAACGCGGCGAAATGGAATATCGACCCTGAAAAGATAGGCGTTTTGGGATTTTCCGCGGGCGGGCATCTTGCGATGACGGCTATCGAACATTTCGATTACGGTTGTGAAAACGGCGATGAAAACGCCGAAAAAGTCGGCGATGAAATCGACAAAGTTTCATCGCGTCCAAACGCCGGAATACTTTGCTACGCGGTGATTTCGTTTATAGATCCCACAACTCATCAGGGTACATTGCACAACTTATTGGGCGAAAATCCGGCGGAGGACATGAAAATAAAATATTCGGGCGAATTAAACGTCCGCGAAGATTCGCCGCCCGTTTTCTTGTGGCATACGGCGGAAGACGGCCCGGTACCGGTGGCGAACAGTTTAAATATGGCGCTGGCATTGCAGAGGGAAAATATCCCATTCGAACTGCATATATTCCCTTACGGCGTTCACGGTTTGGGACTTTCTCCAAACGACGCGCATGTAGCGCAATGGGCGCCCTTGCTTGTGAACTGGCTGAAGCTGAACGGGTTTTAAGTTTTAAATCGGCAAACAAAATGCCGTCGGGTGAGTACCGGCGGCTTAAATTTTGTTCTAAGAACGTACAATATATAATATAAAATTATGATAATATGTAAGTTATTAAGCGTCTGCTTTAAGTAATTCGAGACAGTCTTTACAAATCAGCTTGCCCTTAAAGTATTTTACTTCATCTGCATTTCCGCAGAACAGGCATGCCGGTTCATATTTCTTTAAAATGATTTTGTCGTCGCTTACGAAGATTTCGATAGAGTCGCGGTTTTTTATATCCATAGTATTCCTAATTTCTATTGGAAGCACGATCCGACCCAATTCATCTATCTTTCTAACTATTCCTGTAGATTTCATTGTTTGTTTTTCCTCCTAAATCATAAATTTCTTGAACAATCTTACCATAAATTTGCTAAAAAGTCAATACTTATATCCAAAAAAACATAAGATTAAACAATTATTCACAAAAATGAGGAAAATTCTACATTGTGATAAAAAATATTCGCAATCTTATGTTTTTTTGCGTTTTTATTTTTATTCGTCTCCGATAAAAACTGCTTGACAAAATAAAACTATTGTGATATACTTAATCAAATTCAAAGAAAGAGGTGGTCGTTATGACACAGGTGACAATTATATATAAAATAAGATGTCGTACCGGCTGCCGTACGATTTAATAAGTAATTTCATTATTTATAGGGAACGCATCTTAATTAGGTGCGTTTATTTTTATGTATGATTGTCCTTTACATGTATTTAACAAACAATTTTTTAATTACAAGAAAGGATGATGTTGAATTGAACAGATTTAAAAGAATTATTATGGCGTTAAACACGCTGAACAAATCAAGATTGGATGGACTTTATGCTACAA
>WREN01000171.1 GCA_009779295.1 Oscillospiraceae bacterium
TAAAAAGGTGTTTTCTTTGCGCCTATTCTCTTAAGCCTGATTTTTACTGCCATTTTGATTGTTCCTCCAAATTTTATTTTTTATATTTATTTTTCTTTCCGAACATTTTACCCGCCATGTTATTCATTCCGCCTCCGGAAAATTGTTTGAATAGCTTTTGTATCTGTTCGAATTGTTTAAGTAGTTTATTGACATCCTCAACGGTCGTTCCACTGCCGGTCGCTATGCGTTTCTTACGTGAAGAGTTGATGATGTCCGGTTTTGTGCGTTCTTTTTTAGTCATCGATAGAATTATCGCTTCCATACGGTCTATAGCTTTTTCATCGATTTTCGCGTCTTTGAGGTCGCCGGGTTTAACGCCGGGCATCATTCCCATTAGCTGCTCCATTGAACCCATGCCGCGTACTTGCTTGAACTGGTCGAGGAAATCATCAAGCGTAAACGATGAGTCCCGCAATTTTTTTTCGAGTTCGGCGGCTTTTTTTTCATCGAAACTCGCCTCCGCTTTTTCAATAAGCGAAAGGACGTCGCCCATTCCGAGTATGCGCGAAGCCATTCTGTCAGGATAAAACGGTTCGATAGTGTCTAATTTTTCGCCCGTGCCGATAAATTTAATCGGTTTGCCCGTGACGTGTTTGACCGACAACGCCGCTCCGCCGCGCGTGTCGCCGTCCATTTTGGTGAGGAATACGCCTGTAATGTCAAGCAGTTCGTTAAATTTTTCCGCGACATTCACCGCGACCTGCCCCGTCATCGCATCAACGATAAGCAGAATCTCCGTAGGATTTACTTCGTCTTTGATTTGTTTTAATTCGTCCATCATCGCTTCGTCTATTTCCAAACGACCGGCTGTGTCGATGATAACTACGTCGTTGCCGTTTTTGATTGCGTGGGCGACTCCGGCTTTCGCGATGTTGACCGGCTTTTCTTTATCGCCGAGTGAAAATACGGGTGCGTCGACTTGTCCTCCAACAACCTCAAGCTGCTTGATTGCCGCCGGACGGTATACGTCGCACGCGACCAGCAACGGGCGTTTGCCTTGTTTTTTCAACATTCCGGCGAGCTTCCCGCAGTGCGTCGTTTTACCGGAACCCTGTAAACCCGTCATCATTACGATTGTCGGCGGTTTTGAGGATATGATCAGTTTCGAGTTAGTGCCGCCCATCAGATTCGTAAGCTCTTCGTTTACGATTTTGACGATCTGCTGCGCCGGAACCAAACTCTCTAACACTTCCGAGCCTACGGCTCGCGCCGTAACGATTTTTATAAAATCGTTGACAACTTTAAAATTTACGTCGGCTTCCAACAACGCGAGTTTTATTTCGCGCATACCTTCTTTAACGTCTTTTTCGTTAAGTTTGCCTTTGTTTTTGAATTTTTTGAACGCCGCGTTCATTTTTTCCACAAGACTTTGAAACATTTCACACCTCCAATAATTCTTTGACAGAATTTATTATTTCGTCAATGTTATACTTATCTTTATTTTTTTCAAAATTATCGATTAATATTTTCATTTCGTTAAAACGTTCGGCAAGATGTAACTTCTCTTCGGTTTCGTATAGAATTTTTTCGCTTTTGACAATCCGGTCACGAACGCCATATCTTGTTATGTCCGTATGTTCGGCGATTTCGGAGAGCGATAAGTCCTCGTTGTAATACAAATCAACAGCCTCATATTGCTTTTCTGTCAGTAGCCCGCCGTAAAAATCCAACAAAATCGATATTTTTATGTTTAAGTTTTTACTCATACTCATACCTCGCTGTAAAGCAAAACACTTTACGGAGTATATCACACTTTTATATATTTGTCAAGTAAAATTTTTTATTTGTTCATTGAAAAATTTATTTTATTATGTTATAATATACTAATACTGATATAGAATTGAGTGTTTATATGAATGATTTAATATTGTTTCTGATGATGTATGTTCCTATGACAAGCGATGATACCCCGATTTGGTTAATACCGGCTGTCATAGTTTCGCTTGCGTTAATTATTGTGCTTATTGTGATTGGAAGGAAACGGAAAAAATGAATATCACTAAAATAAAAAAGATATTATCTGATTATTTAGCCGGAAAATTAGAAGGCATTTCGTCAGATGATATTATGCTTATGTTTGAATATCCGCCTGAGCCGAAGATGGGCGACTTGGCGTTTCCGTGTTTTAAGTTGAGCAAAGTTTTACGTAAATCACCCGTGCAAATCGCGCAGATGCTGGCGGCTGATTTTTTGTGCGAATACGTAGACCGCGCCGAAGCGGTCAACGGTTATTTGAATATTTATCTGGATAAGAATGTTTACACTTATGAAATATTATCAGAAATTTTGCACGCTAAAAATAATTACGGCAACTCGGATATAGGCAATGGCAAAACTGTCGTGCTTGATTATTCCTCGCCGAACGTCGCGAAGCCGTTTCATATAGGACATTTGGGTACAACTGTCATCGGTCATTCGTTGAAACTTTTACATGAAAAAATCGGTTATAAATGTATCGGGATTAATTACCTCGGTGATTGGGGTACGCAATTCGGGAAGTTAATCACCGCGTATAAACTCTGGGGCGATAAACAGAAAATTGAGGAAAACGGTCTTGACGAACTTGTAAATATATATGTGAAATTTCAAAAAGAATCCGAAAAAGATGAATCGCTTTTAGATACCGCGCGCGCCGAATTTGCAAAACTCGAAAAGCATGACGCTGAAAATCTCAAGCTGTGGAAATGGTTTATCGACATTAGTTTCATCGAATACGAAACCACGTATAAACAACTCGGAATCAAATTCGACGTGATTACCGGTGAAAGTGCTAGCTATTCCATAACGCAGCCGGTCGTTGAGGAATTGAAGGAAAACAGTTTGCTCATCGTTGACGACGGCGCATCCATCGTACGTTTGGACGATTACAATATGCCGCCGTGTATGATACTAAAATCCGACGGTTCGACTATTTATGCCGTGCGCGATATTGCTACGGTTCTTGACCGCAAAAAGAAATATAAATTTGACAAATGTATATATGTAACGGCTAACGCGCAGATTTTGTATTTTAATCAGTGGTTCAAAGTGTTGGAATTGATGGGTTATAATTGGGACTGCGTACACATTCCGTACGGCACAGTCAGTATAAACGGAGCAAAGCTCGCGACACGGACAGGTAACGTTATATTATTAAAAGATCTTTTTTCGACGGCAATCGAGAAGGTCAAAGAAATAATAGAAGAAAAGAATCCCAACCTGCAAAATAAAGACGAAACTGCGGAAGCCGTCGGCGTCGGCGCGATCGTTTTCCATTATCTGATGAATAACCGCATCAAGGATATTAATTTTATAATCGAGGACGCGCTGAGTTTCGATGGCAGTACGGGGCCTTACGCGCAGTATACTTACGCGCGGACGTGCAGTTTGCTTGAAAAAGGCAGTATTGATCAGCCGTTCAATCCGGCGTATCAGCCTAACGAAGAGGAGAATAATGTCGCGTATGTATTATCATTATATCCGGAGAAGATTTTGGAAGCGATTAATTCATATGAGCCTTCAGTTATCACGCGGTATATCATTGAAATCTGCACGGCGTTCAACAGGTTCTACCACGAACATCAAATTATAGGCGCGGACATATTCAGACTGAAACTCACAGAAGCCGTGAAAATTATATTAGGCGACGCGCTAGGTTTGATTTGTTTGAAAAAACCTGAAAAAATTTAAGGAGTGTTTTAAATGTCAGGACACAGTAAATGGAAAAATATAATGCACAAAAAAGAAAAATCCGACGCTCAGCGCGCTAAAGTTTTCACGAAAATCGGTAAGGAAATGGCGATAGCGATAAAAGCGGGCGGCCCTGATCCGAATGCTAACGGCAAATTGAAGGATTTGATCGCGAAGGCGAAAGCTAATAATGTGCCGAATGAAAATATAGAACGAATTATTAAAAAAGCCAGCGGCGATAACGATATTAATTACGAGACGATTATCTATGAGGGTTACGGGCCGTCGGGAGTGGCTGTCATCGTTGAAACGACTACCGATAATCGTAACAGGACGGCTTCCGATATGCGCCACTATTTTGATAAATTCGGCGGGAATTTGGGTCAGAGCGGTTGCGTCAGTTATTTGTTCGACGATAAAGGCGTGATTATTATCGAAAACGACGGCGATATAGATGAAGATAAGTTGATGGAAGAAGCGCTCGAAGCTGGAGCGGAAGATTTTATCGCGGCAGAAGGTTCGGATGTTTTTGAAATCTATACCGAACCGGCTGATCTTTCCGCAATTAAAGAAACACTTATAAATAAAAAGTATATAATACTGACAGCAGAAATTGATAAAATTCCGCAGAATTATCTGACGCTCGAAAATGAAGACGATATAAAAAAGATGAATCTGTTACTCGAACATCTTGACGATAACGATGATGTGCAGAATGTGTATCATAACTGGGAAGAAGCATAACAAACCAAACAGCAGAAGGAGATTTTTATGATTTACGGCAATATCCTCGAAGCTATCGGTCACACGCCGATGGTTCGTATTAATAAAATAAACCCGAATCCAAATGTGGAACTTTACGCTAAATTGGAAGGATTTAATCCTACGGGCAGTATCAAAGACAGAATAGCTCTGAAAATGATCGAACAGGCCGAAGCCGAAGGCGTCCTTACTAAAGATAAAATAATCATCGAAGCAACATCCGGCAATACGGGTATCGGGCTTGCCATGATAGGAGTAGTAAAAGGCTATAAAGTTCAAATTGTGATGAGTTCACAAGTTTCTGTTGAACGGCAGAAGGTAATAAAGGCGTTCGGCGGCGAAATCATACTTACCGCGCCTGAATTAGGCACGGACGGCGCAATAATGAAAACAAAAGAAATTCTCGCGGCTGAACCGGATAAATATTTCAATCCCAATCAATATTCCAACGAATACAACAAAATAACCCACTACAAAACTACCGCCGAAGAAATATGGGAACAAACCGAAGGCCGCGTGACACATTTTGTCTCCGGTATCGGTACTTCAGGTACGCTCATGGGGGTTGGGCTTGGCTTGAAAGAAAAAAATCCGGATATAAAAATTATTGAAGCGCAGCCGGTCAAAGGGCATTATATACAGGGGCTGAAAAGTCTCGCCGAAGCTATCGTGCCTGAAATTTACGATATTAACGAGATTGACGAGAGTATACTCATCGATACCGACGAAGCGTATGCGATGTCAAGACGGATCGTGCACGAAGAAGGAATTTTCGTCGGAATGTCCAGCGGAGCGGCGATGCTGGCCGCCGTTAGGAAGATTGAAAAGTTGGAAAGCGGCGTTGTCGTGGTGATACTGCCTGATAGAGGCGAGAAGTATTTGAGTACGAGTTTGTTTGAGATATGAAAAAAAGGTTCGGAAATTCCGAACCTTTTTGAGATTTAGGCAAATATGTCGGAATTGTTCCAATTGATGATTTGTTCAGATTTTTTGGATTCGGCATTATATCCGTAAAAACCCGCGCCCGTGCCGTAATATACATCATATGCATCCGAGAAGCTTGCGTCGCAA
>WREN01000172.1 GCA_009779295.1 Oscillospiraceae bacterium
CGATACATCCTTTGCGAATGACATTTCGTGCGTGACGACCA
The DNA here is from genome assembly GCA_009779295.1 of Oscillospiraceae bacterium. GTDB lineage: Bacteria > Bacillota > Clostridia > Oscillospirales > CAG-272 > WREN01. Next base: position 42 of record WREN01000172.1, read on the forward strand.
ACATGGTTAATCCTGTTTTCGCAAGATTTACCATAACGCTTAAAACTTCTCCCACCATTTCGGGGTCAAGTGAAGATGTGGGCTCATCAAATAAAATTACCTCAGGGTTCATGGCAAGCGACCGGGCAATAGCGACCCTCTGTTTTTGCCCGCCTGAAATTTGACGCGGTTTAGCGTTTATAAACTGTGACATTCCGACCTTCTGTAAAAAATCTTTCGCGGTTTTTTCCGCATCGGTTCTGCTGCGGCGCAATACTTTAATCTGACCGATAACGCAGTTTTGCAGGACTGTCAGGTTATTGAACAGGTTGAACTGCTGGAATACCATACCGACTTTAGCCCTGTATTCGGCGAGTTTTATATCTTTGCTTCGTATATTCCGGCCGTGAAAATATATCGAACCGTTTGTAGACGTTTCAAGCAGGTTTATACACCGTAGCAGCGTGCTCTTCCCTGAACCCGACGCCCCGATTATACAAGCAACTTCACCCTCGTCAACATTCATGCTTATGTCGCGCAATACTATATTATTGCCGAACTTTTTCTCTAATTTTTCAATCCTAAATACATTCGGCAATTTTTAAACCTCTTTTCTGACCATAGTATAACTGCTTGGACCGTCCATTTTCTTTTCCAGAAATTTCAATATACGCGTCACAGTGAACGTAAGCACGAAGTAAATTATCGCGGTTATAAAGAATACTTCAAAATATCTCAAATATGTGCCTGCCGCGGATTTTGTCATGAAGAACAGTTCCGCGACAGATATTACATTCAAAACAGAGCTGTCTTTGATATTGATGACAAATTCATTGCCGACGGCGGGCATAATATTCCGCACCGCTTGAGGTATAATGATATGCACCATCGTCTGCCAATGGGTCATACCGATCGACTGCGAACCTTCGGTTTGCCCGACATCGATCGAAACGATCCCGCCGCGGATTATTTCCGCCATGTACGCGCCCGTGTTTATAGATATAATAAATATCGCGGCGAACAGGATCGGCATGTCGAGTTTCAGATATTGCAGCGCGCCGTAATATATAACCATAGCTTGAACGATCATAGGAGTACCGCGGAATATTTCTATATACGCTACTAAAATAAATTTTATGATTTTGAACAGGATTTTTTTTATTTTCGTATCGTTTTCATGTAACGGGATCGTCCGGACAATCGCTACGCCCAAACCGATTATGAACCCAATGATCGTACCGGTGATCGCAACGGTCAGCGTTATTAGCGTACCTCTTATGAATAAAGGATAATATTCTTTTAATAAAAGTATAACCCAATCAAAAAACGATTGCGGCATAATATATTATTCTCCTTCTGATAACGGTTGATATTTATCCGCGTCAATCATCATAGATTCTCTTTCATCTATTGATATTCCTTTTAATATTTTGTTGATTTCGTCCGCGAGGTCGCTGCCTTTTCTAAGACCGACTGCAATAGCGACATCGTCAGGCGTGGTTTCAAAACCTTTGCCCGCTGCGAATTCAATAAACATTACGTCGCTGTTCGCCGTCATAGCGGCTACAGCTCCGGGTTTTTCAGATACATAACCGTCAATACTTCCGCTCTGCAACGCAACGAGCATAGCCGGAAAGTCATTGAGCGCCGTTTGTTTCTTAACATTCGGGATCTGGTCGATTACAGTATAATGGAAAGTGTTGAGCTGACCGGTAATTTTCGCGTCCGCGAAATCCGCAAGCGAAGCCGCCGAAGCGTATGCGCTGTCTTTTTTTACGACGATAACGAGTTCGCTCTCATAATACGCATCGGAAAAATCAATTGTCATCTTGCGTTCTTTGGTCGGGCTCATGCCCGCTATGATAGCGTCGATTTTACCGGAAGTTAAAGCAAGCGTCAGACCGTCCCATTCGATTTTAACTATTTCCAATTCCACGCCGAGCCCTTCGGCGATTTTCCGCGCTATCTGCACGTCGTAACCGTCAGCGTAACCGCCGCTTCCAATCGGAACGGTGCGGTCGCTACTCTGCGACTGCGTCCAGTTAAACGGCGCGTAATTACATTCCATGCCGACTTTGATTACGTTCGCTTCATTGATTTTTTCGAGGTCTTTTACAGTGCCTCCGCATGTCGATAAACCTAAAATAAATACCATTGTAATAAATAAACATAAAATCTTTTTCATTTTTTTACCTCCATTTTTTATATAACTTTTGTTATTTCACCTTTATTATCGGCTGATTTTGTTTCCGCTTCTATTATTTTAATGGTATTGCAGGAATCTTCCGGCGGATTTATTGTGTTTGGCGCATTGTTTATGATACATTCGGCTAAGTATTTCAATTCTGAATAGTAGGCGTTTTCTTTGTCGTATTCGCTCGGCGTAATATCGTTTCCGTCTTTATTGAGTATTTTTAATCCTTCGTGATCGAAAGTCGCGGAACCGTATTCGAAACTCACGCGGTAAACCATTGAAAATCCCCTACCCATCATCGACCAGTCGTCCTGAGCGTTGATAACCAAATCGTCGTTGTATATATAGTTCGTCGAAACCGCGTCGTAACCACCCGCGAATACAACCCGTCCCAGCGACGTGACTCTGTCCGGCATACCGAAAATATAATTGATCGTGTCAACGTCGTGAACGTGCTGGTCGTGCAAAGCACCGCCTCCGCATTCGCGTTTCAATATCCAGTTCTGGTACGACCACAACGGCGGCGATCCGCCTCTGTAGAAATATCCCGAAATCGGCTTGCCTAACATTTTGCCGGAAACCAATTTTTTGAGTTCCATATATTCACCCCAGAATCTCAAACATTGACCAACCATCAACCGCTTGCCCATTTGATTCGCGGTATCGATCATCAACTGACATTCTTCCGCGTTCAACGCCATAGGTTTTTCACATAATACGTTGATACCTTTTTTAAGGCATTTTACAGTCGCCGGACAATGCAAATATGTCGGAAGCGCGATGACTACGATATCGAGTTCTTCTTTTGCGATCATCTCATCCATGTCCGTGTAACAGTTGAATTGATCAAAATCATAACTTCCGGTACCCATACCCTTAATATTGAAGTTGAGATCGACGTTCTTAAATTTCTCCGGATCGATGTCACAAATGGAAGTTAGTTTTATTATTTCATTTTCCGCAGTAAACCTGATTAGATTGCCGAGATGCCCTCTCCCCATACCGCCTAAACCAATAAGACCTGCTCTTAACATAATTATTTATCTCCTTTGTTTTATATTTAATCTTTTTCGTATAACCATACTAAATCTTTTAATATCTTTTTTTATTTGATCCTGCATTTTATTACCTAATTATAAGCTTAAAATATTATCCAGCGCATTTGAAACATCCTTGTAATACTGAGTATAACTTGCCGCTTCTTCGCCGCCGAAAACTTCGGCAGTTACGTAGCCGTTGAACCCGATCTTGTTGAGCGCCGCCATGACGCGTCCCCAGTCGATACTTCCCTCACCCAGCTCGACGAAATCTCCGCCTGTGTTGAATACGCCGAACGGCCCCTCGTTGCGTTTGAAATCTTTGAAGTGTATGTGGCTGATACGCCCCGCAAGCAGTTCAATCCAGTATTCCGTCCACGTGAACGCGACGGTGTTTCCTACGTCGTAATACGCGGTGATATATTTGCAATCGAAATAATCCACGAAATTAATCATATCATAAGGAGACAGAAAGAACATGTTCCACACATTCTCGACCGCGACAAATATTTTATATTCTTCGATCATAGGTATACATTCCGAAATTGTCTCGCGGCAGTTTTTATACGCCTGATCGATGGAAATCGTATTCGAAACACCGCCCGGCACGATGAGTATTCCCGTCGCTCCGAGAACTTTTGCACATTCGAGTTGCTTTTGGATTATAAATTTCGCAAATACACGGTCTTCGGCGTTATTGGAACCCATCCTACCGCCGTGTAAGGATGAAGATATGCTGACTACCGGCAAATCGTATTTCTCGGATAATAATTTTATTGCAGAAAGTTCTTCCGCGGTTGTACTTAATGTAAGCGCATGCGCACCTTCAGCGTCAACGTTCAGTTCGATCCCGTCGAATCCCGCCGCTTTTACCTGCGCGAACATATCCTCGAAACCGGTTTTTGCGTCTACTGCCCACGCGTTTAAAGATTTTTTCATTAAACAAATTCCTCCTAAATTTTAAATATTATCATTAGAATACCATATAAATATTTGAAAGTCAATATGAATTATTGTTTTTCGCGCTCCCAATTATTCAAGAATGTATGTATGCGTTCAACCGGATCTAATAATTTGCTTATTGTTTCATCTTTATTCAAAGTATCGATTATATACGAAACGTATTTACACATATTTACTTCCGCATACCATTCCTTTTTTAATAATTCCGGCGTGCGGTAAATTAAATTTGTAGTGAAAATCTTCGTTATCAATCCCTTTTTGTAAAGATCATCGAACTTTTCAAGACCGTTGCAAAACAATCCGAACGTAGCGAACATCAAAATACGTCTTGCGCCTTTTGATTTTAATTGGGTAACGATGTCAAACAGCGAATCTCCGCTGGAAATCATATCGTCTACGATGATAGCGTCTTTATCTCTGACAGGTTTACCGAGATATTTATGCGCGACGATTGGGTTTCTACCGTTTTTAACGACGGAATAATCTCTGCGCTTGTAAAACATTCCGAGTTCCAATCCCAGCACGGACGCATAATACATACAGCGCGACATACCGCCCTCGTCGGGTGAAATTAGCATGAGTTTATTAGGATCGAGATCAATATCGGGAATGTTTCGCAGCAAAGCTTTTATCATTTGATACGTGGGGCGCACGTTATCGAACCCGCTGAGAGGGATCGCGTTCTGCACGCGCGAATCATGCGCGTCAAACGTTATTATATTAGTGACGCCCATATTAACCAATTCCTGCAACGCAATCGCACAATCAAGTGATTCACGCAGTTCGCGTTTATGCTGCCGCCCTTCATACAGCATCGGCATTATAACCGAAATACGGCGCGCTTTACCTGCGATCGCACCTATGATACGTTTCAAATCCTGAAAGTGATCGTCGGGGCTCATCGGACATTCAATACCGTACATTTTGTAGGTAACGCCGTAATTGAACATGTCGGAAATTATAAATATATCGTGCCCTCTCATGGATTCATGCAGTATACACTTGCTTTCCCCGGTGCCAAACCGCGGAACTTCAGGCGTTATTATAAAACTATCGGAAGTTCGCCAGTCTTTCAAATATGCGTCAACCTGTCCTACAAATTTTTCGCAGCCTTTCATGCCGATAACGCTTAAATCACCATAATATTCGTTGCTCATTATTATCCTCCATCTTGAAATAATATTATTTTTATGATATAATTGTTTA
>WREN01000173.1 GCA_009779295.1 Oscillospiraceae bacterium
AGGCAAAATCTGCTCGCAGAAAATAAAGACGACAGCAAAATTTATGTAACGGGCAACACCGTAATTGACGCAATGAAAACTACAATCAGGGGAAATTACACTCATCCCGAACTCGAGTGGGCAAAAGGCAGCCGGTTGATTTTGATTACAGCTCACCGCAGGGAAAATCTTGGCGAACCGATGAGGAGTATGTTCAGGGGAATCAAACGTATTATCGAAGATTACTCTGACGTTAAAGCTGTTTATCCGATACATTTGAATCCGTTAGTACGTGAAGCGGCGGCGGAAGTGTTCGGCGATATGGAGCGTTTGCATTTGGTCGAACCGCTTGACGTTGTGGATTTGCATAACATGATGGCGCATGCGTATTTATTTCTCACCGACAGCGGGGGGATTCAGGAAGAAGCGCCGTCGCTCGGATTGCCCGTGCTTGTAATGCGTGATACTACCGAACGTCCTGAAGGCGTAGCTGCCGGAACGCTGAAACTCGTCGGTACGGATGAAGAAGTTATATACAAAACCACTAAAGAATTACTCGATAATAAAGAAATATACGACGCAATGACTAAAGTTTCCAATCCATACGGCGACGGGTTTGCATGCGAAAGAATAGCGGATATACTTTTAAAATAATTTTAAAAAGAGGGATAAAATATGAGATTATTAACAAGAAGCGATTTTGACGGTCTTGCGTGTGCCGCGTTATTAAAAGAAGCGGGCATTATTGATTCATGGAAGTTTGTTCATCCCAAAGACATTCAGGACGGGCTTGTCGAAGCAAATGAAAACGATGTACTGGCGAATATTCCGTACATACCCGGGTGCAAACTTTGGTTTGACCACCATGTCAGCGAACATGAGCGGCTTGGCAATTTAAAATTTGAGGGTGCAAGCTATGAAGCGGACAGTTGCGCGCGGATAATTTACGATTATTACGGCGGCGAGGAAAAATTTTCTAATCTGAAAAATATGATAGAAGGCGTAGATAAAGTCGATTCAGGGAATCTGAAAAAAGATGAAATATTAAATCCCACCGGCTGGGTATTGCTCGGGTTTATAATGGACCCGCGGACGGGACTCGGCAGGTTCAGGGATTTCAGGATAAGCAATTACACTTTGATGGAACTTCTCACCGACGCGTGCCGAACGATGAACATCGATGAAATCCTCGAGCTTCCGGACGTAGCCGAACGGGTTAAAATGTACTTTGAACAGGATAAATTATTCAAAGAAATGCTTCTGAAATATTCTAAAACCGACGGAAACGTAATAGTTACCGATTTGCGAAACGTTGAAACGATTTATACGGGTAACAGATTTTTACTTTACAGTATTTTTCCTGAACAGAACATATCGATATGGGCGGTTGACGGACGCGGCAAGCAAAATTGCCCGATAGCCGTTGGACACAGCATATTGAACCGTACCTCGAACACAAAAGTCGGATCGTTGCTTTTGAAATACGGCGGCGGCGGTCACGACCGCGTCGGAACTTGTCAGGTTGATTACGCGGATGCTGACAGGGTTATTGCGGAACTCATCGCGCAATTGAAAATTGACGGGTAAAATTTTAAAAACAGGCTTGACATTGGTTCCAAAAATGGTATAATATTTATAATAAAAAATTATAGGAGAGTGTATTATGGATTATAAAGGCAGCCTAAAATATTTTACGCACAAAGGTTTAATAGCATTGATTGGTACGATAATGTTCTTTGCAGCGATTATTTTGACTATACCTTTCTTAATAGCATGGGGAATGTGGGGGATTTACTCATATCTTCCGTTTATTGTAGTTGGATTGATAATGATGGTTTTCGGCAGAGGCGGCGTAATGAACGACGCCGAATATGACGGGCAAACGGAACGGCTCAAAGAGAATATTAAGTATAGGGTTTTGCAAGCTTTTGACATGGATGATGACAAACACGTTAAAACGCTTGAACCCATAATATTTAATGAATACGAATTTAAAGATGATCCCGCGTATCTGTACAAAAAGGGCAAAGACGGTAAAATGCGTTCGAATATGTATATGTTTGCCGTATTATTGTTCGGACCGGAAAAGATGTATGTGTATACAAGGCATGTGAATCTTACAGACGAGAACACTGAAGAGGTAATTACGAAAAACATATATTCGTATACTGATTTGAAAAAAGCGGAAGCGGTAAATGAAGCGATTAAAGGAAAAATAAAAGAGAAAGAAGTAACGTTGGAGTTTTTAAGTTTTAAAGTATTTTCCAATAACGACGAAACTATCATGTCAATTCCGGTGCAGAATGACGCTTTAACCGACCAGCGCGTAGATGGGATAAATAAACTTATAACAAAAGTAAAAGCAAGAAAAGCTGCTGAAAGCAATCAAGATCAATAAAAAATAATAATGGGGTGAATTTATGTCAAAGAAAATTAGCATTGCGAATAATTGTATCTGCAAATATACGATATTGTATAACAGAAACGGATCTGCCGTAGATAAGAAAGCGGCGTTTGAACTGCAAAAATACCTCCAACTTGCATCAGGGCAAAATATCAACATCTGCTGCGATGACTGTTGCTGCGGAAACGAATACGAAATACTTGTAGGCAATACCAACCGCGAAGCAGATGTATGCAAATGCGACCTCGGCGACGAAGGTTTCGTCATATTTACTCAAGGCAGCAAATTATTCATTTCCGGAAGTTGCGACGGCAAACGCGGAACGCTTTACGGCGTATATGAATTCCTTGAGAAATTCATCGGATGGCGTTTTGCTTCGGTCGGATTTGAAATCCTCGCGTGTGATTGCGACGTTGATATCAGCGACGTAAATATCCGCAAGGTTCCGGTGATGGAATACAGAGACCTTGACTGGCCTTGCACGATGAACAGCGATTGGTGCGTCAAAAACCAAGTAAATGCTGTGAGACACAGACGCGAATTAGCCGGCGATTACGGCGGCGGCGTCGTATGGGGCGGAGGATTTGTGCATACGTTCGGCAGACTGACAGATATAAAAGAGCCGAATCAGCCGTGTCTTTCCGATCCTGAGATGTTAGAGAAAGCTATTGCTTCCGTAAGAGAACTTTTAAGTAAAACTCCTGACGCGAATATCATTTCCGTTTCGCAGAACGACAACATGAACTACTGTAAATGCGACGCGTGCGCCGCTGTTGATGAAGAAGAGGGCAGCCATATGGGTACGCTTCTGCGTTTTGTAAACGCCGTAGCCGACGATATCAAAGACGATTACCCGAACGTAGCCGTCGAAACGCTTGCTTATCAGTATACGCGTAAACCGCCGCTCAAAACCAGACCGAGAGATAATATTATCATCAGGCTTTGCTCGATAGAATGTTGTTTCTCACACGCTTTAGACGATTCCGATTGCTCGGTTAACGCGGCGTTCAAGAAGGACATTGAAGGCTGGAACGAAATCTGCGATCGCTTGTACGTATGGGATTACGTCACGAATTATTCAAATTTCATACTTCCGTTCCCGAACTTCGGTGTATTGCTTCCGAATATGAAATTCTTCGCGGATCACAGCGTTAAGGGTATGTATCCGGAAGGGAACTATCAGACGATAAGCGGTGAGTTCGGCGACTTAAGAGCGTATATGCTGTCAAAATGTATGTGGGACCCGTATATGAGCGATGCGGATTACAGCGATTATATGGACGCGTTCCTGCAAGCGTATTACGGCAAAGGCTGGAAAAATATTCGTGCATTTATAGACTTCATCGAAAAGGAATCGCAGGGAAATCACTTCCTGATCTGGACGAGTCCGTTCGATATCGTGCCGCGCGAAGTTTATGAAGCGAATTACGATATGATCGCGGCGTGGTGGGATGCCGCCGAAGCGCAAGCAGATAACGCGGAACTTCTCGACAATGTAAAACGCGCGCGTTATCAGTGGACATTAATATCGCTGACGTTGAAGATCGACCCGGTTTTAGCGGAAAAGACGTTCGATGAAGTCAACGCGCGTGGAATCCGCTGGAACGAATGGCATAAAGAATTGCCGCGGCCGGATTTCGAAACGATGGTACCGCAGCAATGGTATAACAGATAAAGAGATTAACAATAAAAAAAGCGCTCGAAGCGCTTTTTTGTTTTATGTCTCCGTAACGTTACCGCTTACATACTCAACGATCAACCGTGTCAGTGCCGCGCGTTCGATATCGGCTTTTCCTGCGGCTTTTTCATAATCCTTAACGTTGTCGTATCCGTAAGATACCGCGCCCTCAAGTGCGAATTCATTATATTTTTCCTCGCTGACCGTAATGTTCTCGGCTCGCGCAATTGAATAGACAAGCATATCGTTTAACACTTGATTTTTAGCGGAATCTAAAATTTCGGTGAGGAACGCATCCTGATTATATCCTAACGCCTTTATATAACTGTACAAACTCATACCGTAATATCCAAGTGTCATTTGCTCATAGTTATTTATGAGCCTGTCATAATATTTTTTAACGTCTTTCTTCGGATATGATATAATAGTAGAATCCTCAATCAGCATATCCCACGCGGTATTTTTGATTATATTTTCTCTTAATATTTTTTTCAATTCGTCAACGGTATCATAATCTAAATCTTCAAGCCCCGCTATGAATTCATCAGTTAAGGCAGGTTTGATAAGCTCCGTGATAGAGTTTATCGTGACTTCAAATACTGTCTCTTGTCCGGCAAGATCCATGTTTTGATAATAATCCTCGGGGAATGTCAGATTTAACGTTACGGTATCGCCTATATACGCTCCGATCAACCCCTCTTCAAATCCTTCGAGATACGTATTTGAACCGATTGTCAAAGGCGCGCCGGTAGCCGTACCGCCTTCAAACGCTACGCCGTCCAGAGTTCCGATATAATCAATATTCAAAATATCGCCGTCTATTACGGCGCGGTCCGTTACTTCAACTTCTGTTGAATGTTCTGTCAGAAGTGATTCAATATCTTCTTCCATTTGGTCTTCAATAGATTCTGTGGGAATTTCTATATTTTTATAATTTCCGAGCCTTATATATTCGGATAAATCATAATTATAAGGTTTTCCGGCACAGCCGGCAAGCATTAAAATTATTAGTAAAACGCATACCGATAGAATTCGCCATCTTTTCATTTGTGAGTGTTTCCTTTCAATTGTAAATATCAATAATGTTTATATCATATTTTTTGTCAGAAATAAAGCATAAAATGTAAATATTTATAAATTTATAAAATTTAAATTTTATTTGCAAGCATCATATCAACCAAGCGCATCGTTTTCACGGCGTCGTCGATGGGAGATATTGGTTTCCTGCCTGTTTTTATACATTCGATAAAATCTACGTCCTCGCTTTTGTAGCCGTAATGCGAGTACAACGCGTCATTGCCGCCCGCCAGTTCTATTCCGTCGATGTACTCGACCTTCTGCGAACCTACGCCGAC
>WREN01000174.1 GCA_009779295.1 Oscillospiraceae bacterium
AATTACAAACTTGACGACCCGTATGAATTAGTTACAAATCACAAATGGACGATAGATAAATTTTACGAAATGAGCCAAAACGTTTCGGTAGATTTAAACGGCGACGGGAAATATTATGTTTTAGACGATATGTTCGGATTCGCGACCGAAAATTATAATATATTTATGTTCATAATAGGAGCCGAATGCCGTTTAGCCGTAAAAGATTCAAACGATTTGCCTGTACTTTCAACGATTAATGACAGGTTTTTAACGGCATATGAAAAAGCTGTCGCAATCGACAAGGATATATCCACAGTAAACGCCGGGAGAATAACCGGCGCGGTCGCAAGCGATCCGTTTTACGGCGGTATTATCCCAGCGTTCAATGACGGAAGGATATTGTTTTACATGGGAAGTATGGCGTTAGTGCCGATGTTCAGAGGGATGGAGCAGGATTTCGGCATATTGCCCATACCTAAATTTGACGAAGCGCAGGATACATATTATACTACCATGAGCGTTTTCAACAACGGCGCGATATATATCCCCACGACAAACGTAAACCTGGAAAGAACAGGAATAATTTTGGAAGCGTTGTCCGCGGAATCACTATATACTTTACGTCCGGCTTATTACGATATGACGCTGAAAGATAAATTTTCGAGGGACAACGAATCCTCAACGATGCTTGATATATTATTCGCCAACCGTATAATCGATATCGGATCCTCATATAATTTCGGCGGTATATTGGAATTGGTGAGGTCCGGCAGAGATAATTTTATGTCGGGATATGAGGCGCTTGTGAGCAAAGCGAATTTAGAGATTGAAAAAGTAATAGAACAACTAAAATATAGTAATATAAGTTGAAAAGAGACCACCCCGTCAAATGCCGCACACGTCATTTGCCACCCCTCCCCAGAGGGGAATTTTGGCGTATGTCCGTTGCTTTTCTCCTATTCCCCTCTGGGGAGGGGTGCCGCCCGCAGGCGGTGGGGTGGTCTTTTTTATACTTGTTTTACTATAAATAAAAAATGGTTGCAATTTGCAACCATTTTTTAACTTATCCACGTATTTGTGGTTTTCGTAATTTCCCATGCGTTATTCTTAAATGTAACCGTATAATCCGCGCCTATCGCTCCGGTCCCTGAACGCCACTTTTGTGCTGATGTTACGAGGTTATTCTTTGTCAATTCTATATCATTGAAAACTATTACAAATCCCTCTTCAAAATATAAATCTTTGACATATCCCTTTTCAATTAATCCTTCAATGGTATCCTGTAAAAGTATATATTCATTACTGTCGCAGAAACTTTGTATGAGCGCAATCAAAAACGAAGTGTCTGCCAATTTCACATTTGTCAAATCTATCGCCAAATAAATGCTGTCCGCATTGAGAGCGGGGTCGTTTTCGTAAAGTTTTTCAAATATGGTAAAATACGCATTCGCCTGCTCTTCAGGATTAATTGGAGTATCAGTTTTTGAACAAGATGCTATACACAACGCTATACAAATAATTGTAAACAAAATAAATATTTTTATTTTCATAGTTCTCTCCGTTTAATCCAAAAAGTATTCGTATGCCTTTTGCATTTCGGTTAACGCTCTGCTTTCCGCCGCATCATACAGCGACATATATCTGCTGCCGTCTTTCGCCGCATTGCGCAGAACGCCGACCAATCCGCCCCAGTCGAAAGTGAAACACAGGTCATAACATTTTGAATCAAAAATGATATTAAACATCTCTTCGCTCTCAACGTCACGCGCGACTTTGGTGTACAGGTTAATATCGTAATACGCTTTTAAAACCGTTTCTTTCGATTCATACGCCAGCGCTTCGAGAATCAAACCGGTGCGCTCGAAATCCAGGTTGTTGTAAGGAACACCTATTCCACAAGCCGCCCATGTGGCGATTTCATTTGTGTAGACCTCCTGCGTTTCGTCAAACTTCGGGAACGGCAATACGCCGAAGTCGTTTATCATCGCTCGATAAATCGTTATGTCGTATACGCTTGCCGCGCGGAACAGACCGCGTTCCTCCATCAGCATTTTGTCCAAGCCTACCCATTGCGACGGTATATCGCTCGCGTTTACGACGATCTGCTTGTCGCACAGGAATTCGCTCATCTTTTGCATTACGGTGACAGTCCGCAGGCCGTTCATGCACAACTCAGGCGCGCCGGAACTGTTAATTATCGACATCCTTTCGCCGAAAGCGAAATACCAGACGGGCGCGCTTCCGTAATCCGACAGAACGCCGTATACGTCCTCTTCACCCATTATACCGTCGCCGTTCAAGTCATGCGTTATAACGCGTCCCATTTCGCTTATCGCCGCAAGCGTCCATTTGTTTTCGCGCACAAGCTGATACGGGTTATCAAGTTTGTATTCCTCGATCAGTTTTTTATTGTAGAATATAGCGTAATTCAATTCCTCGTCGCCAAGCGTGATGTCGCCCATCATTACATAGATTTTCTTGTTCAGCGATAAATCGCGCAGTATCGCCTGATCCCACCATTCCTGTTCCAGGTCGATGTAAGGCATAGTATAGAAATCCTTCATCAGATTCTCCTGTGACAGCGTAATAATCCTGTCTATGTACGGACTTATCACGTCATACTCCGTATCGCCGGCTGTCAAAGATTTACGCGCTGTCGTATAAGGATCGGTGTTTTCGATATTTTTTATTGTGACATTATACCGCTCTTCAACTATCATGTTGCGGGCATACACCGCGTCGTTGATGAGTTCGCCCGCGAAATCTTCCGACCATCCGAAATCGAGGTATTGTCCCCATTTGCCGAAATCTTTCTTATCAAAAGATAACACGGTAAATTCGTAGCCTTCGTAATTGATAATAGGTATCGTAAGCGGTTTGCGGCCCGCCGTTGTTTCATCTGAAGAATAATTTGTGTCTGTTGAAATGTCATTATTATTTGTTTTAACTTCCGAGTTTGACGCGCAGGAAAATAGAACTAAAATTAACGTTAACAATAAACCGCAGCACAAAAATCTTTTCACACGTTATCACTCCTCATAACAATTATATTGCATTAACATATATTTCGCGATGTCGTACATTAAATTCGCGGCGCCTACATACAATTGCGGCGATGGATTCAATAATTTCTTTTCAGGATGCCCTTCTCTTCCGAAACCCGGCGGTAACAGCGAATAAGCCTCCATACCGAAATAGCCTTTGTAATCAATATCGACCAGAGCTTTAATTATTGAATCGAAGTTGCAATTACCGAGATACGGCAGCAAATGGCTGTCTAAACTTCCCATGTTGTCGTGGATATGCAGCCCTCTCAAACAGCCGCCGAGTTCAACTAACTCTTTGTATTGATCCGCTCCCTGCATATTCGCGTGACCGACGTCCCAGCAAACTCCGATCAGCGGATGATAGTTCATGTCTGCAATCGTTTCAAGCAATTGTTCCGCGTAAAGATAATAATAGTAGCCGTTGCCGTGCTGATGACAGCTGTTCTCAAGCAGCAGACTCACGTTATTCTTTTCGGCGGCGTCAAGTAACGAATTGCAAAACTCGATATTCGCTTTGTTGAATTGATCCCAGCTCTCGCCTTCTTTACACAAAGCGTGAAGCACTATCTGCGGTATGCCCAACATTCCGCAGATTTCGATTTCGCGCCTGAGCAATTCGTCGCATTTGTCGCGGTATTCGCCTTTTTCGTAAGTACTGCCGGAACCGTGTGATTGAACGAGTTTGATACCCAAACGTTCGGCGGTTTCGCCGACCTTTTCGCCCCATTCGCGCCAATCGGGTTCCGCAATAGCCGAACCGCTGTACATAGATAAATCCGCGTAACGGAACGGAGTTTCGCCCAGTAACTCAAGGCAGGCTGCCATTTGATTACGTCCCCCGACGCAATAGCTTAAAAATGAAATGTCAGTTGAAATTTTCATATTAATTAATTTCCTCCAGTCCTTCAAATCCGTTTTTTATTAATATATCGCACGCTTTTAAATCCTCTTCAATTCTCATAAGCACGAACGCCTTTTCGGCGTCGTGCGAAATAAAGGCGTATGTGTATTCAATTTGCAGATCGTTATCGGCTAACACATGAAGCACTTTCGATAATCCGCCTGGTTCGTCGGGCAATGAAACCGAAACCATCGAGTTTATCGATACGATTATTTTATTTTCTCTTAAAACTTTCTCGGCTTTAACCGTATCGTTGACAATCATGCGCAGCACGCCGTAATCCGCCGTGTCCGCGAGCGACAGCGCGCGGATGTTGATATTGTTTTTCGCGAGTATATCGGTTATCTCCACGAGTTTGCCTTTGCGGTTTTCAAGAAAAACAGAAATTTGTTTGATTAACATTTTACAATCTCCTCTTGTCTATAACATGTTTCGCTTTGCCTGATGTGCGTTCGATCGCCCCCGGTCCGACGAGTGAAATCTTTGCAGATAATCCGATAACGGATTTGACAGCGTTTTTGATTTTGTTGTTCAATTCCTCAAGCCCTTTTATGCTGTCGGAAAAAACTTGCTCGGATATCTCAACTTGAACCTCAACGACATCCAAATTGTTTACGCGGTCAACGATTATCAGGTAATGCGGGTCAACGTTGCCAATACTCAGCAGAACGCTCTCAACCTGCGACGGAAAAACGTTCACTCCGCGGATTATTAGCATGTCGTCGCTACGCCCTTTGAGCTTGTTCATGCGAACGAAAGTGCGCCCGCAAGGACAGCTTTCATGTGTTATGCTTGAAATGTCGTGGGTGTTGTAGCGGATTAACGGCAGAGCTTCTTTGGTTATACACGTGAATACGACTTCGCCCTCCGTACCGTTCGGTACTGGATTCCCTTCGAAATCGATAATTTCAATCAAAAAATGGTCTTCGTTGACGTGGAAACCGTTGCGGTACTCACATTCATACGCTACGCCCGGTCCGATTATTTCCGCGATTCCGAAAATATCGTAGGATTTTATGTTGAACTTCTCATCAAGCTGTTTCCGCATATTTTCCGACCACGGCTCCGCGCCGAAGATACCGACTTTCAAATTAAGTTTGCTGCCTTTCAGTTCGTCTGCGATGTACAGCGCGTATGACGGCGTGCAGCATAGGATCGTCGCGCCGAAATCCTGCATCATAGTGATTTGTTTTGCCGTATCGCCTGTTGACGCGGGAACAACGGTCGCGCCGATCTTCTCAACACCGTAGTGCATCCCTAAACCACCCGTGAACAGTCCGTATCCGTATGCGATGTGAACGACGTCATTCTCATCTGCGCCATTCGCAACCAGCGTTCTCGCTACACATTCGCTCCATATTTCTAAATCGTTTTTAGTGTAACCGACGACGGTTTGTTTTCCGGTTGTACCGGATGTAGCGTGTATACGCACCACTTCGCTCATCGGCACCGCGAACATTCCGTAAGGGTAGTTGTCGCGCAA
>WREN01000175.1 GCA_009779295.1 Oscillospiraceae bacterium
GATATAAATCGATATAATTTGCTCCGGATAGCGTTTATCTTCAATAAAACCTTCGGATTTGAAATAATCCGAAATGTTTTTCTTTATTTCTAAAGAGTCATATTCTTTAGCGGCTCTTATCTGCACTGAAAAATTCTTTGTTTTGTCCAGCGGTAAAAATTTTAATTCACCGATATCCGAATAAGGAATAATATACTCCGCGGGAAATATGTGCCGCAAAAATATTAAACGTTTCTCCTTCATCAATGCGGAAAATTCGACAAATGATCCGTTGTATTCAATTAATCCTACTCCGGCATCAATCCATTTAATAAATTTAATTGATGAATCGACATTCAGAATTTCCTGAAGTGAAATGCCGTGGAAATCCGCCTGACAGGAAAATATAATTTTATTATTCATTTAATTTGTCCCTCTGATAATATCGCCCTGTTTAATGTTAAACGGCACGTCCATCGCAAACTGCATTTGCGGGTGAGGCGTGCTGGCAATAGGATTGCCATCCATATCACGAAGAGCCGTTACGATGAATGACCGCCCGTATTCGCCCGGCGACACAAGCTCAACGGTATCGCCTACGCTCAATTTGTTGCGCTGTATGAAATTCCGCCCATCGATTGCGGTCGCGAGATAAGTTTTCTCCCGCAGATACCCCGGTTCGCCGCATATACCCGGACGCCCGAAATAGAATCCCGTATTGTATTCGCGGTGACTCACGCTGGCAAGTTCAGCAAGTAAACGTTTATCAAACGGTTTTCCGGCGATATAACCATCTATCGCCATGCGGTAACAATTCGCGGTCACGGCGGCGTAATACGCGCTCTTCATGCGTCCCTCGATCTTGAAGCTGTCGATTCCCGCATCGATTAACTCGTCCATATGCTCAATCATACACAAGTCGCGCGAACTCATCACGAATGTTCCGAGTTCCGTTTCCATAATCGGCAATCGCTCCGTCGGCCGGAATTGCTCCTCGATTTCATAAATCTTATATTC
The DNA here is from genome assembly GCA_009779295.1 of Oscillospiraceae bacterium. Taxonomy (GTDB): domain Bacteria; phylum Bacillota; class Clostridia; order Oscillospirales; family CAG-272; genus WREN01. The sequence continues at coordinate 997 of WREN01000175.1, forward strand.
CCAGCGGCATGGTTGGGTACATTTTCCGCGATTTGCGTCGCGCCCGGTAAAATGTTCCGACAACAAACATTGCCCGCTGTATGAGACGCACATCGAACCATGTACGAACGTTTCAAGCTCGACCGACGTTTCCGCTCTGATAACTTTAATTTCCCCGAGTGACAATTCCCGCGCCAGCACAATCCGGTTCGCACCCAACTTTTGGTACGCGTTGCACACCGCGCTGCTGACCGCGCTCGCCTGCGTCGAAACGTGAATCTCCGTATCAGGCAGCATTTCGCGTATCAACCTCATGACTCCCAGATCTGCGATGATAACCGCGTCGATTTTGCTGCCGCGCAGGTTGTCGATGTATTCTCTTAGTTTCGGATATTCGTCGGAACGCGGCATAGTGTTGACCGTCAAGTACGCCTTAACGCCGAAGCTGTGCGCGTAACGCACGGCTTCGTAGATTTCGCCGACCGTAAAATTATCCGCCGCCGCTCGCATACCGAATTCCGCGCCGGCTAAATAAACCGCGTCCGCGCCGTACAGTATTGCCGCGCGCAGCTTTTCGGGATTGCCCGCGGGTAAGAGTAGTTCAGGTTTCATTTAAAATCGCCAACGCTCTGTCTGGTTTATTAGTAATAATCGCGTCAACGCCGAGCGCAATCAGTTTGCGCAGGTTATCATCGTCGTCAACAGTCCACGGATGAACTTTCGCGCCGAGTTCGTGCGACTTTGCGACGTAACCGTCAAGGAAATAAACATCCGCGAAATACGGATGCAACGCCTTCGCGCCGAACGATTTTGCGTACATCCACGGATTCACGATATTGTCGCCGTAGAGAGGGGCGACGAACGCGTTCGGATCAAGCGCGAGGATATCCGCTAAGTTGTGATGCCAGAAAGATGAATAAACGATTCGCTCGGACATTTTCATGTCCTTCGCGCATTTTAACAATTTATTTATCAAAGCCGCGCCTCTCGCTTTCAGCTCGACGTTCACGGTTATTCCGCTCTGCCAAACGAGGTCGTAAACCTCCGCTAATGTCGGAATCTTTACGTTCTTATACTTGTCGCCAAACACTCCGGAATAGTTGTAATCATATTTTCTAAGCTCCGTGAACGGCAACTCCGTCACTTTGCCGGTACCGTTTGAACAACGGTCAATAGTGCCGTCGTGGATAACGGCGAGTTCGCCGTCAACGGTCAGGTACACGTCAAGCTCAATGCCGTCGCTTTTCATATCGATAGCGAGTTGAAACGCTTCAAGCGTATTTTCCGGCGCGTAAGCCGAAGCTCCCCTGTGCGCCCATATTTGTGTTTTCATACATCAGTACCCCCTGAAATTTCTAATATTTTCGTTGTGTTCATCATAAGTTTCCGCGAAATATGTTCTTCCGTCCGAACCGGAAACAAAAAAGTAATAATTAGTATCATCCGGTTCAAGTGCGAAACTTATCGCATTCAAAGACGGATTGCCAATCGGTCCGGGTGGTAAACCAGGATTTTTATACGTATTATATGGATGAGGACGATCGTTATATTCTCTAATTATATCTCTGTCACGTTCATTTACGAAATAGACGGTTGTCGCGTCACTACCGAGAACTCCCCAAATGTCTTGTCTGCCCGGATAACGCATACGGTTCCAAAAAACAGATGAAATACGACCGTAATCCGCCGCAAATTTACCTTCGGCTTGTATAATCGACGCTAAGATAATTATATCATCGACGTTATACCCCGTTGCTTTCGCCGCTTCCCTGTATATTGAAGAAAATTTTGTGTTGAAGTTGTCGAGCATCCTGTAAATTATCGTTTCCTCGGTTGAATCGGTATAGAAGAAGTACGTGTCCGGGAACAAATATCCCTCAAGCCGGTATGTTCGGTCAGGCGAGAGATTCGTCAAATCCTGCACAAACCAAAAATCAAACGGATAATTTTGGATGACGTCTACAAATTTATCGCGCGTTCCCATTTCCCGCGAAACAAAGTGATCTATTATCCTGTCAACCGTCCAGCCTTCTCGGATAACAACGGACACCTCTTCGCGTTTGGCGTTGCTTTTGATTTTGAACGCAAATACAAGCTGGTCGTAACTCATTGACGGCGATATTGTGTACGTTCCGCCGACGTATTCATCTTTATATTTTCTCAGGCTGGCATAGAATTGGAAAATTCCGGGGTAATTTATTACGCCTTTATCTTTGAGAATTTTCGCAATATCCGCAGTCGTGTAATAATCGGGGATCGTTACTTCAAGCTGCGCGTTGCTTTTGACGAGCGCGAACACGTCGTTACCGACCGCGATCAGATAAATCGACAAGAACAACGAAATCACAACTATCGCGACGACATATATGATCGCTTTCATAACATTCGAAATTGTTGCCGGCGCGGATTCGTTTTTGCTTATGGGGTGAGGTTGATTTCTAACGGGCGGACGGTTATTAGACGGCGGACGACGGGTCTGTTGTTGATTTGTTACTTTGGTACTTTTTCTTTGCAGTGGAGGGCGCTGCCCTCCCTGCCCCTGCCTTACTACGGGAATCTGTCTCGTAGCCGCGTTATCGATAGGCGGGTTTCGCGTCTGCCGCACCACGGGAATCTGCTGAGTCGCCGAATTATCCGGCGGCGGGATTTGAATCGGCGGGCGGCGGTAATACTGGTTCGGATCATGAGGAGTTCCTTGATTTTGCCCGACTTTAGTGAATACCTGCGTCTGCGCGTCATCCGGCAGCGGAGATTTACCCGGTACTTTTTTGGTTTGCACCTGACTGTAACTCCTGCCTTTAGGCGCGGGTCTGCGGTAGTATTGCCCGTACAGATTATTATTCGGTTTTGGCGGTAGTGGTTTTTTATTATGGTTTTGTTCCATATCGGATTTCCATTCTTTTAAATTTTAAACCCAAACACAGTTATAAAAAATAATATCAAACAAAGCAGATACGACGGCGAAATCGCCGCTTCGGAAAAACGTTTCAACGCGCCGCCCTGTGATAACGGATCAGGTTTTTCATCGATGTCGATACTGTAGAGGTAATAAATCCGTTCAGCCAATCCGAACGCGAGTATCGAAAAGATGAATACGAGCGCCAGCATGATAATCACATAAAACGCTAAATTACTTGCCTGCGCGGCGAGCCGCATCATATAATCCTCGAAAAAGATTACAAATAAATTATAAGCGAGATGCAGTGAAATCGGTGCGAATATGCTTTTTGTGACGTAAACCGTCAGCGCGAAAATTATTCCGTTGAGAAAATGTATCGGGAAATTGATAAAATCCGCGTACAGCATGGCGTATAGCAGCGCAGTCAGGAACGCCGCGTTTATATGACCGGTTCCGCTGTCGTTGTATTCGGTGAGCATTACCCCGCGGAATAGAAATTCCTCCGCTATTGCGGGCAGGATTGCGTATGCGATAACGATATAAAGCGTGTTCAACATTGATATATTGGAAGAAATATACCGGTCGAAATGTGTCAGACGCGGTTCGTAGATGTTCAAGCTGTACTGCGCGAGCTTGAATATCATGTCCGCGCAGATAAAGGCGATAAATATAAAAATCAAAAACACGATTTTCTGAGGTCCGAACAATTTGAAATTAAGTTTGCCTACATAACCCGTGCCTTTAAGTTTGCAGTAAAATATACACGGCAGTACGAATATTAAAAGGTGCAGTATCACGACCGACAAATACATGTTATCCTGATAACGCAGCATCTCGGAATCAAGAAAGTTCGAGAGTATCAACAGCAATGCCACAAATGCCGTAAGTATCGGCGCGAGCAGCGTGTTTCTCATCTTCTGTTTTTTTTCTGCACGTCTCTCAGCCATTAAGGGCTTTCACCCCTTTTTCTGTTACCAGCACATCTACGGCAAGGTCATACCGTCCGCGCGGCACGTTTGAAACTATGAAGTCGTTGTAAACCAATCCCACACGCGCGCCTTTGAATCCGGCGAGAAAACGGTCATAATAACCTTTGCCGTAACCGATCCTGTAACCGTGGCGGTCATAAACCAAAGCGGGCACGATACAAACCGTTTTTAATCCGGAATCAATATCGTAAACAGGCAAATTCGCAAGCGGCTCCATTATTCCGTACGCGCCCTTTTCAAGTTCGTCAAACGAATTGATAATATGGTAATCCATAGTATAACCCTGCGTGTCGCAGCGCGGGTACGCGACGATTTTGCCGCTTTGCAAAGCGTGACGTGCAATATGGCTTACGTCTATTTCACTGCCGTGCGGCGCGTACATAAGCAACGCTTCGGCGTAACGGTACGTCACCAGAGCCATGAAACGTTCGCAGATTTTTTTATCTTGGAACGCGGCGATTTCTTCCGGGATA
>WREN01000176.1 GCA_009779295.1 Oscillospiraceae bacterium
CGCCGTTATTTTTATATCGAACGATTTTTTGTAATCTTCATCGTCATAAAACGCCAATTTCATCACCTCTCATCATTTGGATATTGTATATCTCCTTGTAGATTCCTTCTTGTTCTATCAATTGCTCATGCGTACCCTCCTGAATGATTCTGCCGTCGTCGAGCACGATTATCTTATCTGCCCGCATGAGCGAATTTATGCGGTGCGAAATCAAAATGATCGTCGCCTTCTCCAGACTTTCATTCAATGCCGCGCGGATTTTCGCGTCGGTTTCGGAATCGACCGCCGATAGTGAATCGTCGAAAATCATTATCGGTGCTTTCTGCATCAACATTCGCGCTATGGCGACGCGCTGCTTCTGCCCGCCCGAAAGCGTAACTCCGCGCTCGCCGACCATCGTTTCGTATCCGGCGGAAAAATTCTCAATCGTTTCATCAACGCACGCGATACTCGCGGCCGATTTTATCTCCTCAAGGGAAGCGTCCGGCGACGAAGCCCTGATATTTTCGACGATTGTGCGCGAGAACAGGAACGATTCCTGTAACACTAATCCGATATTTTTCCTGACCCAACTGCGTTTCATCTTCCGAATATCTACTCCGCCGATAGTTATTTCGCCGCAATCCAAATCTAACGGCAAGTCATACAAACGGTCGAGCAGATGAATCAGCGTCGATTTGCCTGAACCGGTGCTTCCGAGGATTCCGAGCGTTGTGCCGCTTTCGATTTTCAAATTGATTTCGTTCAGGACGGGTTTAGTATCCTTATACGCGAAGTTTTTTATCTTAAATTCGATGTCGCCAGTCATAGGCGGTGTCAGCGCGTCGGGCGGGTCGGTTTCAGGCGCGGCGTTCAGTATTGCGTTCACGCGTTCGATTGAAACTCCCGCTTTGCTCATTTCGGACAAAATCCGCCCCATGCCGCGTATCGGCCAGACGAGTTTGGTGTTGTAATAGATAAACGCCAGAAATTCTCCTGTTGAGATATTGCCGTTGGTACATTCGAAAATTCCAAGAACTATTATTAAAAGAATCTGCAAACCCGAAAAGAAATCGCCGATTCCCCAGTACGGGCCGAGTACGCCGCCGAGTTTAACCCACAGTTCTGTGAATTTGTTGTTCTTCTCGTCAAATTTCTCAATTTCGTACCGTTCGCGCCCGAACGCCCGAACTACTCTTACGCCTGTTAGATTTTCTTGAATGTCGGCGGACAAATCACCCTCCGCTTCATCGGCGAGCAGGAATTGTTTTGAGATTTTCGAATAAAATATCGCCGAATAAGTTACAACTATTGGTATGAACGCCAATGCGAACAATGTCATTTTTATGTTCATCGAGAACATTATTACCAATGCAAACGTTACTAAAAACAATATACGGCAAAGTTCAAGCAATTGAGCGGAGACAAACTCGCGTATAACGTCAACATCGGATGTACACCGCTGGATTATATCTCCGGTTTTGTTGTCCATATGCCATTGATACGGCAGGTATTGGATATGCTTGAACAGCAAATCCCGCAGCTTTTTCACGAACTTTTCCGAACCCGCCGACGCGCAAGTCCGCCTTACGAACGTACAGATTCCCGCCAATAACGCGAAGAATATTATTATCACCGCGCACCAAAGTAAGTTTGATCGGAGAAATTCCCTGTCGATAAATGAAATCGTTAACGGTTCTTCGCCGATTATCGAATCGACTGTAATTTTTATTACCTGCGGAATCAGAAAGTCAAATAATATCGCGAAAGCCGCGGCGGTCACCGATATGATAAACAACGGCCAAACGCCGTGCAGTAGTTTGAATATTTTATTCATTTTAAATTTGATTCTCCTTAAAAAAAACGGATTGCTTATTGAAAGGCATTCCGTTTTATTTTGTTGTAACAATATAGTTCTTCAATGTTTTATGTTTGATTGAGTTTAATATCTGCGGGATTTCGGCGTTTAATATTTTTTCGTTATAATCCGGATTGCCGGTTCCGAGCCGCGCCGATGCCGATTTTAATATTTCGGTTTGTTCGTTATTGCTCAATCCTGTAAAGAGCTTTTGAATCTTTTCGCAATCCTCATGCGTTATATGCAAACTCCCGTGTTCTTTCATCAAATAACCGGCGAACAACGCATTTAGAAATACAGGTTTATAAATATTTATTTCCGCTTTGTCATACGGTAAACTATGCAAGTAACATAATGTTTTGTACAACTTGTTTATTTCTAAAGTATCATACCCGCGGCAGAATAGATTCTCGGCGTATAAATTCATAAGATACCGTTTCAAATAATAAATCCCCTTGAGTTTTGAACACGGAACCGCTAAAGGATATGAAAATTTACCGTCAATGTGCGCTCCGGTCGCGATGTTGTAACTCTTCAAGTATTTCATTATTCTAAAATCAATTACATCGTTATATATAACGTTTGGAATGATGATTTTCGTGCGTTTTACTTTGACGAGCAGGCTTGTTATTTCGCATATCAGCAGCTTTAATTGACGCATACCTTTATAATACAAGTTTTTAAATGTATCCGTTTGGATCATTTTTATCGCTTCATTCATATCGCCGAGCGAAATCAAATACGCATCTATGGCGAACAATACGGACATTACCAGACTGTTAGCGGTTTCTGTCATGATCGAAGTGCTTTCACCATGCGTGTAGATATTTATACATTCGCTCAATACTTCCGCCATCTCCACTTGGATGCGTTCCAAATCATCCGCAGAAAATATTCCCGCTTTCCCCGCTTCTTCTATCAGAGAAACCGTAAACCGGCTGTACTTGATGTTCTTTCTGTTTAACTTTTTATAACCGGAATGAATATTTAATATTTCCATCAATCTTCCCCCATATGTGGATCAATCCACTCCGGTTCGGAACCGTAATCATCCTCTTCTTCCAAATCGTAACTCTTCTTGTCGCGGTGTATGTAACGCAATAGGATTTCAATTTCCCTGCCTGTCATTAACTCCATCGAACCGTAACATTTATTTTCATAATAGTCATATAAACGATCCAACAAATCATTATCGGATATTTTATCGCGGGCTTCGCTTTTTACATAATAAAATACGTCGAGCAATTCGTTCAATGTTTCCGCGTAATTGGATTGATTTACAAACGACGACTTGCTGAATTTTTCTATTATTTTTGCTACGATACCGATACCCATTTCGATTCTGTCGTTGTCGTACAGCGATTTATTACGGGTCTGGACTAACTCCGCTGCATCTTTTTCACTTAAAACAAAGCCGTATTCGGCGGTTGTTTCGTTTAACTCAAGGATTTGCAGGGATAGATCCCTGCTCTGTATTTCTTTTAATGCGGTATTATTAAAAAAGTCAATTTGAGGTAAAATTTGGTATGACGGCACTTAGCATCACTCCATTTTTATTTTAACTATTGACAAATACGAATATCTGTGTTATAATGCGTAAACGATATTATATCATTTTTTTCATCATTTGTCAAGATAAACATTGGGGGATTGAAAATTTATGAAACATGTCACTTTATTTATTATCTTTTTGCTATTGGTCACGTTTATAAGTTCCTGTGCAAGCGGCACAGACGCGCCGATTTCGAATAATCAAAACGAAACAACGGATGTAAAACCCGAAACCGCAGAAACTAAAATCGATCCTAAACTGCCGACTGACATCAGGTACGACGGGTATGAATTCAGGGTTTATACCAAGGGATTGACGAATGTTCACTGGAAATCCATAGACATAGCGGCTTTAGAAATCAACGGCGAGCCCATAAACGACGCGGTTTACGCCCGCAATCTCGCTATAAGCGAAAAGTACGGTGTGACGGTTTTAGACATACCCGGTGATTACAACAATATGGACGCCGGTGCTACTAAGTCTATACTATCGGGCGACGATGAATATGATATGATGTGTTATCACACGATAGGTTTGGTAAATAACGGGTATTTAATTAATTTATATGATGTTCCGTATCTAAATCTGACACAGCCTTATTACGACCAGAACTGCGTTGAATCGCTTACTATCAAAGGTAAATTGTTCGCCGTTACAGGCGACCTGCTGATGATGGACAACAACGCCACATGGTGCGTGCAGTTCAACAAGAACATGGGGAATGATTTAGGCTTAGAAGCCATATACGGAAAATCGATGTATGATTTAGTAAACGCCAACGAATGGACTCTCGGATTTTTATATACAACCGCGAAAATGGCGGCGAAAGACGTAGACGGCGACGGCATTATGCACGAGCTCAACGACATATGGGGTTTCCAAACCGAAGGTTATAACAATTACGCGTTTCTTATAGGCAGCGGCGAACGTATCGCCTCGCTTGACAAAGACGGATATCCGCAGATAAACCTGTACGGCGAACGGGCGGCAACGGTTATGCAGACTGTACTTGAAGTCCAAAACGATAAAAAAGTCGGATTGAATTCAGCGATGCCGATAGGTTACGCTGACGTATGGTCGGAAGTTATGGATAAAAATTTTATTGAAAGCAGGGTGCTTTACAATGTAGCGGGACTCAACAGAGTTACGCTGTTCCGCACGATGGAAGTGGACTTCGGCATATTGCCTATTCCTAAATACGAAGAAAAACAAGAAGGTTATCAAAATCCCGTAAGTTTATGGTGCGCGAATTATATTTCGATTCCAAAATCCGCGACTGTTCTTGAGCGGACGGGAATCATAATCGAAGCGCTTTCGTGCGAATCCAAGTATACGCTTCTGCCGGCGTATTATGAAATAACGCTAAAAACTAAAGCGTCGAGAGATGAAGATTCGCTTGAAATGCTCGATCTTATCTTCGCTACAACTGTTTTCGACCTCGGTTATTATTACAATTGGGGAGATTTAAACGGATTTATTAACGGGCTTGTTGACGCCGGAACTTATGTTTCCCGATTGACGGCGTTGGAAAAAACGATAAATGCCGCGATCGAAAAGACCCTTACTATTATCGATGAAACATGATTGAACTATGGGACGTTTATGACGCTGAGGGTAACAAGACCGGAAGATTCCATGAGCGCGGAAAGGAAATGGCAACGGGTGATTATCATATTATCGTTCACGTCTGGAAACGCAACAACAAGGGCGAATGGCTGATTGACAGGCGTTCTCCGGAAAAGGGCGGTACATGGGAAACGACCGGCGGATGTGTGATTGCCGGCGAGGACAGTCTTACAGGAGCAATCCGCGAAACCAAAGAAGAGTTGGGAATCGACCTCGACCCGAACAAGGGAACGTTGTATCACCGCGCCGCGCGTATAAGCGATGACGGACACAC
>WREN01000177.1 GCA_009779295.1 Oscillospiraceae bacterium
AAGCAGCCGAATGGGGAATCTGCCCTCAATGCGCAAATCCATCAATCACTATTTCTCGCGGTATCGAGGTGGGGCATATTTTCCAATTGGGCGAAAAGTACACTAAATCCATGAACATGACTTATTCTGATGAAACCGGCACACCGCACTTCCCTTTCATGGGCTGTTACGGTATCGGCATCGGGCGTTTAGCCGCTTCGGTTTGCGAGGTACGTCACGACGATTACGGTCCGGTCTGGCCGACGGCGATCGCGCCGTGGCAGATTCATATTTGCTGTGTACCTGCGGACGACGAACAGGTTAAAACGTTCGCTGATAATTTATACGAACAATTACAAAAATTAAATATCGAAGTGCTTTACGATGACAGGAATGTCAGCGTGGGCGTAATGTTCTCCGACGCAGATTTGTTAGGCGTGCCGATTCGCGTAATCGTCAGCCCGCGGAATATGAAAGATAACTGCTGTGAAATCGTTACGCGGGATAAATCGATTAATATAAAAGTTAAAACCGATGAGATTGTTGAATCGCTCATAAAAATGATATAGGGACGGTTAATAATAACCGCCCGAATACGTTTTTTACAATTTATCAAACATCCACACGATTCCGTCTACGATCTTCTCCGCGACTCCGCCTATGAACGGCGAACTCCTCGCTTCGTATCCGCCTTCGTCGTATGCGCTCTTCATCGGGTAATATCCCTCGCAGCCGTTCGCGCAGCAGCAAACGATAGTTGCTTTGTACGGTGAGTTATCTTTAACGCCTCTGCCGATATCCGTGAACGGCTCGCCTGGGATTCCCGTTATGACTATGTCGCCGATTTTGATTGCGTTGAGATACAAAGTAAAATCGTCAGCCCAGTCTTTAACATTTCTCATGCGGTATGCTTCGGCGATAACGGTCGTATATTCCATTCCTTGATGAGGTATTTCGTTACTTTTCCCTGATTCGTGCGATTCGATGAACTTCAAAGCTGTCGGCATATAAGCCGGATCGCCTTTGTTGATCGGTACGGTGATATTGTTCTGCATGAATCCAACAATTGAACCGTCAACCGGAATTGTTTTCGAATAAATCTGCAATACCGAACTGGCAATCGTATAACCCATATGCCGCGAATGTTTATAGCCCTTATCCGTTCTGAAACCGTTTGGATCAGTATTGATATGGTTCGTGTCGCCCTGCGCGCCGTTGAAATAAACGCAGTAGGAATCGTCAACCGCGCCTTCTATCGTGCGCCTTACGAAACCCGGATAATCCGCGGAAAATTTGCACCCGCCGATAACGTCCGGATGGACTTGGAAGTTCACGAGTAATATCTCATGTTTCCCTTCTCTTTTGATTTTAACGAGCTGCACAGATTCGTCCGGACTCCCTATCGGATGGTCGATTTCTGGATTGCCGACGCCGGGATTAGTCTGTGTTTTACCGCTTTTCATGCGGAACCTGCGCACGAATGAAATACCTTTCGCTTCGCCGTGCGCGATTTCAATTTCCGCGGAAACCATATCCTGAATCGCAATAACGGCTGCATCCGCCAATTTACGGAACATCACGTTATTATATTCCGGATCTCCGGAGTATCTTCTGTTCTCGATTACGGGTCCTGTATGGGTATGTGAACACGCAATAAATACCGCTTCATACGGAATATCCGCGGCAGCCGCGATAATATTTCTCGCTTCATCAGCACATTTCTGACTCATGCCGATTATATCGAGGCTGTAAATAACCGCAGTCTTTTCGCCGTCATTAAACGCGATTGCGGACGCTAAAAGCGGGTCAAGGGTACCGTCGGCGTGCCTTTCGTTATAGTAACCCTGCATATGGATTCCAAACGGAGGCGTAATATCAACTCTGGCAAATCCTACTTTTAAATTATTCAATTAAAACATCCTTTCTGTAATAATATTACTACGATTATTTTAACATTATATTAAATAGTTGTCAATACAATAATATAAATGTATTAAACAAAATTCATAGTATAAATACATAAAATATATATGTATATTTATACAAATTTGTTTATAATACCAATTGACAAATTTAAATACATGATGTATAATATTAATATTACAGGTATAAATATACAATAAGAGAGTGAATAAGATGAAAAAAATCGACGGGGGAGTTATTGCCCCGAACGGATTCAAAGCGTCCGGCATACACTGCGGACTCAGAAAAAACAAATCCAAATTGGACTTGGCTTTGATTTACAGCGATAAAAAATGCGCGGCTGCGGGTGTTTTCACAACGAACAAAGTGTTCGCCGCACCGGTTGGTGTTTCGCGCGCGCATCTTGCTGACGGATACGCGCAGGCGATAATTTGCAACAGTGGCAACGCCAACACGTGCAACGCCGACGGATACGAAAAAGCGAACTTAACGTGCGCGACATTGGCGAAAGAGTTGAACATTGCTGAAACCGACGTTCTCGTAGCGTCAACGGGTGTTATCGGCGCGCCGCTGCCGATCGAACCGATTCTAAACGGTATTCCGCAGTTGGTCGCGGAACTTGGAAATTCTGCCGAGGCGGGCGAAGCTGCCGCGATCGCGATTATGACGACGGACGTTAAAAAGAAGGAATTCGCCGTTGAGTATGAGTTCGACGGAGTTACCATTAAAATAGGCGGAATCTGCAAAGGTTCGGGCATGATCCAGCCGAACATGGCAACCATGCTCGCATTCGTGACAACCGACGCGAACATCACGCCGGAAATGTTAAAAAAAGCGTTAGCCGAAGTAGTTGATAACACGTTCAACATGGTGAGTGTAGACGGCGATACGAGTACCAACGATACGCTGACAATTCTCGCGTCCGGTTACGCCGGAAATAAACTAATCGACAGCGACGGCGCGGCGTATCAGGCATTCAAGGACGCGCTGAATTATCTCTGCACGAGAATGGCGAAGTCCATCGCCGCCGACGGCGAAGGCGCGACGAAGTTGCTGGAATGTAACGTTGTCAATTTTAACGACACTACAGGCGCACGTAAACTTGCTAAATCCGTCATCAATTCCCCGCTCGTCAAAACGACAATTTTCGGGGCGGACGCGAATTGCGGCAGGATTTTATGTGCACTTGGCTACGCAGGCGTTGATTTTGATACAGATAAAGTCGATGTTAAATTTGTTTCTTCCGCCGGAGAAATTCTGGTTTGTGAAAACGGTTTGGTTATTCGGTTCGACGAAACGACCGCGAAAGAAATTTTGCTCAAAGATTATATCAAAATCAATATCGACATGAAGAGCGGCGATGTTTCTGCCACGGCTTGGGGCTGTGACTTGACGTATGAGTACGTGAGGATTAACGGGGATTACAGGAGTTGATTCCCTGTGTGGAATCCCCCCTGTCTAACGCCAACGTTGTTGGCGCTGACATCCCCCCTTTGGCAAGGGGGGCAAGACAAAACCTCCTTGTCCCCCTTGCCAAAGGGGGATACGGCTGCAGCCGAGGGGGATTCAAAAAAAGAAAGGAAACAACAATATGTTTTTATCAAATATGGACAAAGCGAAATTATTAACGCAAGCGCTTCCCTACATTCAAAAATACCGCGGCAAGACGGTCGTCGTCAAGTACGGCGGCAACGCGATGATTAACGAGGGCTTGAAGGAAGCCGTCATCACCGACCTTGTTCTGCTATCGTGCGTCGGAATCAACGTCGTGTTGGTTCACGGCGGCGGTCCGGAAATCACCGATATGCTGAACCGAATTGGTGCGGAATCGAAATTCATCAACGGTTTGCGATATACGGACGATACAGCTATTGAAATCGTGCAAATGGTTCTCGCGGGCAAAACGAATAAAGATCTCGTCAACCGAATCCAGAACATCGGCGGCAAAGCTGTCGGGCTGTGCGGTATCGACGGCGGTATGATTAAGGCGGTCAAACTCGACGATGGCGTGAACGATTACGGCTATGTCGGCGAGATTACGAGTATTGACGTTTCCGTTGTCAAAGACACGCTCGACAAAGGTTACATACCTGTCATATCCACGGTCGCGATGGGCACGGACGGCAACCCTGTTTATAATATAAACGCCGACATCGCCGCCGCGAAGATAGCGGTCGCGATGGGCGCCGCGAACTTCATACTGCTCACCGATGTGAAAGGCGTAATGCGCGACGTTAAGGACGAAGACACGCTCATTCCCGTCGTGCAAATCGACGAAATTGATGAATTAAAGAAATCCGGCGTTATCAGCGGCGGAATGATTCCGAAAATCGACTGTTGCGTTGACGCTTTGAACGGCGGCGTTGGGCATACGTGCATCATCGACGGGCGTATCATTCATTCGATTCTGATTGAAATGCTGTCCGATGAGGGAATCGGGACGATGTTTATTAAGTAAATTTATAGAGGTATAATCATGGAGTTAAAAAACGAAGAAAGATTTACAAACAAAGCGGATTTGTATAAAAAATTCAGACCAAATTATCCCAAAGAACTCATTAATTATTTATACTCGCAAGTCGGCTTCAATCAGGAAAGTATAATTGCGGATATAGGTTCGGGGACAGGGATTTTCAGTCGCCTTTTATTAGAACGCGGCAGTTTTGTATATTGTGTTGAACCGAACGAAGATATGCGCCGAACCGCCGAAAAAGATTTATCGTCATTTGATAATTTTGTTTCTGTGAACGCTCCGGCGGAAAATACGGGACTGCAAAATAAAAGCGTAGATTTTGTGACGGCGGCTCAAGCGGCTCATTGGTTTGATAGGCAAACGTTTAAATCAGAGTGTCGGCGTATTTTGAAACCCGGCGGAAAAGTAGCGTTTGTCTGGAACATAAGAGATTTTGATAGCGAAATCGTCAAAAAGGAATATGATGTCCGCGAAAAATATTTTGTGGACCGAAAAGGTTTAGGCGATAAAAAAGGTCCCACAAAAAATTATATGCAGGATTTTTTTTCGGACAAAATTCGAGAAGAAAAAAATTTCAAGAATGACTTACAATATGATAAAGAAGGGTTTATCGGTATGAATTTATCGTCGTCTTTTGCTCCGAAAGAGAAACAGCACCCGGAAAAATATCATGGATTTGTGTGTGAATTGAGCGAATTATTTGATGAATATAGCATAAACGGGATTTTAAACTACCCGCATTATACGCAAATTGAATTTGGCAGAGTATAAGCATTATAAAGCATTCCTGTAATGAATGAAAAACGACTTTGAAAAAAATAAAAACCTTTGATAATATAGATATATAAAAAAACATATCGAAATCAAAGGAGACAGAAAATGAAAAAAGGAATAAACGAA
>WREN01000178.1 GCA_009779295.1 Oscillospiraceae bacterium
AAGGATGTAGTCCTCGTTGTTCTCGACGTCCATGTGGCAGATTATGATTTTGTCGGGCCTAACGCCTTCGGCGAGCGCGATGTCCGCGGCTTCAAGACCGTTCTGCGTCCACGGATTGATGTGTACGCTCAGCGCAACGCCCGATTTCGTCTGCGCGATAGCGGCGGCTTTCAGGATTTTGCGCTCGTGAACGTCCATGTTCTCGCTGATACCGATTTCGCCGATGTAACCGGCGCGGATATCCGTTCCATCCATGCCGACGTTTAGCTCGTTAAGCATTGTGTCGGCGATGTCAGCGGCGGGCATATTCTTCAACTCGTCCGAATAAGTCGAGCTGACGTAATAACCCGTGCCGCAGATTATATTCAAGCCTGTTTCCTCCGCCATACGCTTCAACGCTTGCGGATCCCTTCCCAAACCCGAACAAGTAGCGTCGAAAACCGTTTTACCGCCCGCGTTTTTGAAATATACCAACTCCTGCTTCTGCGTTTCGTAATCATCGTACTTCAAGTTGTCGTACAGCGCGTAAGGGTCGCGGTAAAGTATGCCCAAATTCTCGATTGTGACCGGTTCGCTTTCGGGGTCTGATATGCCGGGTACCGGATGTTTTGTGAAAAATGTGGTCAAATCCAATAAAATATGCTCGTGCGAAGTCGTTATGCCGAGAGCGTCCTTTGAAATTGCGCCTAAAACTGTTTGTATCATGTGTGTGTTTCCTTTCTGAATCCCCCCCTGTCTAACGCCAACGTTGTTGGCGCTGACATCCCCCCTTTAACAAGGGAGGGAAGGAAAGGATTTGTATATTTTGGTTCTCTCCCTCCCTTGTTAAAGGGGGGATGTCAGCGCCAACAACGTTGGCGTTAGACAGGGGGGATTCAAATCTCGAACGGCTTCTTATCCAATTTATCTTCTGCGCCGAATTTTTTTGCCAATACTTTCCACGCGATTACGTTTAACGGCTTGAGCAGTTTAATCAGAAAGACGGTCGCTTTCGAGTATCTCTCCGGCGCGGCGAATTTTGACACAATCGTTTTGTCAAACGCGTGTTCCTGAGCGTAAATTTTACCCATTTCGCGAAACGGCGCGAGCATTTTCGCTCTGTTTTTCTCGGAAACGATCGCCAGCGCGAACATTCCGCCCTTAATTAACGTGCCCGCGTACTCGCAATTCAAATACGACGGCAGCTTTTCCAAATATTTCTCACACGTCCGCAATTGGCACGCCTCTTCAAACCCGCTTTGCAGGATGAAGCCGATTCGAGCGGGATTCGTTTTCGGTTGCAGAGATTCTAAAAACTCCATCAAAAGCCCGGTAATACATTCCACAAACAACGGCATCGCGAAAATCATTTCGTCGCTTTCATCGAAAATTTTGCGGTAATTTTCCCACTCGCCGCGCTTGTAAAGATAATAAACGTCCGCTTCGCCGTAGCCATCCTTGAACGCGCCCACGATCGCGGCGGTGTTGCTTGACTTCTCCGCTCTCGGCGAACAACTAAATATTACCATAACTTCAATCCCTCCTCAAGTTTGTGCGCACCCAAAGATTTGCAGTAGAGGTTCAAAACGAACCGCTCCATCCATTCGCCCAAAAATTCCGCATCGCCTTCGCCGGAATAGAACAAGCCGAAGTTCCAGCATTTGTCATATCTGGGTTTGTGGCGCATTTCGCCTTTGTACAGTTTGGTGTAAGGCGTGGCAATCGGAATCAGGCGGTCGACGAGATTCTTCATCTTGTGTGAGATGAACCCCAGTTTCGCTTCGGTGACGAGAATAATGTTGTCGGATTTCAGAATTTTGCCGAAAATGACCGCCCAATCGTCTTTGACAGCGCACATTCCGGGCGTTTTCAGCCAGCAATTCGTGCAGCCGATACAGTTGCCGAGCTTGTAACCGGAGAGGTATAATGTTTCCGCATCGGGGAATAATCCGGAAACGTCGGGGAGTGTGCTTATTATTAAGTTTTTCATTTTTTCAACACATCCTGATGTATATTCGGCGAACTGCGCCCCGCGAGATCGGGATAGCGCCTGTCGAGCGTGGCGAACGAGATTTCAATATCCTCGGCGGCTTCCTGTTCGCTCATAACGCCGATCGTAATCATATCCCGGTCGCGCAGAACGCTCCAACTGAAATTCAGCCCGACAAACGGCGTCGTACGCCCCGCCGCGAACGGTTTGATCGTCATGACCGGCTTCTTGGCGCGGTTGATGATATACGCAACCTGTTCGATTTCGACCTGCATCAAAAATCCCATACAATTGAAAATCTGGATGTAAGTTTCAACGTCGTAACCGTTGAGGTCGCTGTACACGATACCCTCGGGCATGTGGCACGAAAGCCCCGGAATCAAGCCGTTGGCGCGTTTCATGTACAAATAATCCGGCAGACGGTCGATAATGCGTTTGTTTTTATTGACAAGCTGTTCCATGCTCGAATGGTGGATCATGCAAAACGTCGAACCGACGTCCGCGCTGCGTTTTATGGTGGCTTCGGCGGATTTGCGCCCTTCGGCGGTATCGTCGACGTTCATAACGGGCGTGTCGATGATAATTATCTTTTTGCCCAACTTATCCTCCGCGTATTTGACCGCGTCAAGGCAGGTATTGTTCGTGCTGACCGGACCCATGATCGCGTCGATACCGTATTCAAGGTACGTTTCGAAAATCGGCAGAAACGCTTCGGAATTGTGGAATTTGCCCATGATAAGTCTATCCTGCGCCGAGCTTCGGTGGCTGTAACCCAGGAGCCAGTTTGTGCCGATCAATATCCTCGGCAGCGATACGCCGCCTACAGTTGTACGTGGGAAATTTCTCTTTGTTTCCATGATTATTTCTCCTTTTAATTTATTTTTTTCAAAATATTTCCGATTTTATTTTTACTCCTCTTCGAAATACATCTGCTCAATAAATTTATCCATAAATATCATATTTCCGCTGAGTTCCGTATATGACGATTTAGCGGTAACATTATCAATGCGTCCGCGAATATTGCCGCTCAGCAGATACAGCGCCGCACCCGCGCCCGCGGTATTGCCGACGGACTTAATTTTGCCTTTATAGCGTGAAGGAATTAAACCGATTCGGCAAGCGTTGTCGGGATCCATGAACGAGCCGAACCCGCCCGCGATGATGACCTTCTCTACGTTCGCGCCCGTGATTTCGAGCAGAGTCAAAATTCCCGCGCTGATTGCCGCTTTGGCGAGCTGTAACTCACGAATATCAGCCGCGCTTATGTAAACGTTTTCGGTGATGTAGAACGGCTTGTCGAGGTAGCCGGTTTCGTCGATAACGCCGAGTTCAAGCATTACGGCGACCGCGTCAATCAACCCCGAACCGCAAATCCCGATCGGTGATACATCGCCTATAACGTTGAATTTCACTTCTCCGCTATTAAGCCAGATTTTCGAAACCGCGCCGTTCACGCCTGACATACCTTTCTCGATTTTCGCACCCTCAAACGCCGGACCCGCCGCCGCCGAACAGACATGGATACCATCCTTGCTGCCCAGCGCGATTTCGCCGTTGGTGCCGATGTCGATGTACAGTACGTTCTCACCGCTTATATCAACGTCCGCCGCGACCAATCCCGAAGCGATGTCGCCGCCGACATACGCCGAAAAGCACGGCATGACCCAAACGTTTGCGTTCTCGTCCACCGAGAGACCGGATTCCGCTCCGCTTATTGAAAATCCGAACAGCGATTTCGGAGTGAAAGGCGCGTTCGCGATTCCGCTCGGGTCGTAACCGGCGAAGATGTGTTCCATCGTCGTGTTGCCCGTAATGCAGACGGCGTTGATAGGTTTTTTGAAACTTTTTATCGTCTTGTTGAGTTCGGTGATTATAGCGTTACGCTGCTTATCTAAACCGTCTGCGTTGTTGATTATGTAGCCGATACGCGTTATAACGTCCGCACCGTATTCGGATTGCGGGTTCTTGAACGCAGCAGTCTGCTCGATCTCGCCGCTTTTTAAATTGCATAAATATACCGCGATTGTCGTCGTGCCGATGTCGACTGCGACTCCGTATTCGCCGTCAACGGGTGATTTTTCGTAGGAACCCGTTATGCCCGCAGTTTGGATTTGCATGGTTCCCGCGTCGAGCAACTCGACGGTATATTCCCCTTCCGGATATGTCATGCAAGCCAGACGGATTCCGTTGTCGATTTCGCTTTGCGACAAAAATTTGCGTTCGATGTCGGTTAAAGGCGATAACTCGCCCGTCGCTTTGACTTTGCATTTGCCGC
The DNA here is from genome assembly GCA_009779295.1 of Oscillospiraceae bacterium. Lineage (GTDB taxonomy): Bacteria > Bacillota > Clostridia > Oscillospirales > CAG-272 > WREN01. The sequence goes on from WREN01000178.1 coordinate 4,245, forward strand.
ACAATTTATTGCCTCCGCAAACAGCGTTTATTTTCTTCCCGCTTAATATTTCCAGCAATGTTTTCATTTTCAATTATATTCCTCTCTGTGGTGTATTGACAAATTTGGGTTTATGTTGTAAAATTAGTTATATTTATTTAAGGAGTTTACACCGATATGCGTAGATTTTTATTATTAATATTAATCCTTTCCATATTTACATCCTGCCAAAAACCTATTCAATTAATTGATTCTCCGCTTGAATTGATGGCGAAGATAACTTCGTATTTCCCTGATATCCCGCCCGCAAAGGGCGTTTATTTTGAAAGCGCAGAAATGCTCGACGCGGGCTATTTCGACCCTGAGTACGCGTGCTACTTATATACGGGACAGTTTATCGCGGACTTTAATATGCTCGACAAACTCGAAGCCTACGCCGTCAGAATTCCAGACGGCAAAAGCGCGTTTGAAATCCATATCTTCAAAGTGCGCAACATTTCCGACATTGAATCGGTTGAAGATATGTGCAGGAGCCGCCTTAATATCCTAAAAAGCGGTAATATAGCCGGATATGATCCGGAACTATTCTATACCATTATCGAAAAGGCCGAAGTTTATACGGTTGATAATTACGTCTTTTTGCTCGCGACTACCGATAATGACGCTGTGAAAAATATTATAAGAGTGGAGTAACCCTATCAAACAACGTTTCCCACGGACGCGATTCAACTACCGGTATACCCAATTCGCAACAATTTTCTTTCAGCCAATTACCATACGCATAACTTCCTTCTGCCCGATTATACTGGAACTCTCCTTCACGCGCAAAAAAATTTTGAAGAATCTGTTCTCTCGACGGTTCATAAATGAAAACAGATTTAATCCTTGGGTTATCGAATGACGCTGCGAGTTCAGGGAGAATAAAGTCGCCTTCCAAAATCATCGGTATATTTTCTATTATATGGTCATTGATTACAGCGGCAAGACCGGGTATCAATGAACGTCCGATATTAATCAATAGGTTTAAGGAT
>WREN01000179.1 GCA_009779295.1 Oscillospiraceae bacterium
CAGCGCGACTTCCACCGCCATACCAATGTCCGCGTATTTGTCGATGTAGCAATGGCAATTGCCCGCGCCGGTTTCGATGACCGGAATACGCGAGTTCTCCGCGACAGTCTGTATGAACGCTTTCCCGCCGCGCGGAATTAAAACATCAACATATTCGCGCATGGTTAAAAGAGTATTCGTACCTTCACGGGTTACGTCATCAACGAGCGAAACGGAGTTTTCGTCGATTCCTGATTCATTTAACGCCGCTCGCATTAAATTCACGAGGGCTCGGTTTGAATTGATCGCTTCTTTGCCGCCGCGCAGTATAACGGCGTTGCCGGACTTCAGACACAATGAAGCCGCATCTACGGTCACTTCCGGGCGCGCTTCGTAGATGATGGCGATAACGCCGAGCGGGGTATGAATGCGCGAGATTTTCAATCCGTTAGGACGCACGCAAACTTCTCCAGCGCCGATAGGATCGGGCAGCAGGCAGACTTCACGCAGCGAATCAGCGATTTTTTTTATGCGTTTCTCATTTAACATGAGTCGGTCCATCATCGTTTTCGGAACGCCTTTCGCCGGTGCTTGTTCCATGTCGACGGCGTTCGCGGCGATTATCGTTTCTCCAAACATTTCAAGTTTGGCGGCGATTGATTCGAGCGCGCGGTTTTTTGTATTGGTATCAAGCACCGCAAGCGAAGCGGACGCTTTCTTCGCGGACTTGCAGAGGGTTTCGATGTAATTTGTAATTGACATTGTTATTCTCCTAACTATGGAATCCCCCCACCGCCTGCGGCGGTTTCCCCCCTTTAGCAAGGGGGGCAAGGGAGAAGCGTATTTTTCTCGCCCCCCTTGCTAAAGGGGGGATGTCAGCGCCAACAACGTTGGCGTTTGACAGGGGGGATTCTACCTAGACATAAAATAAGTCCCGACATTCATGCCTTCGAACATATCGTACAGTATCTCTGGATTCTGCCCGTTTATGAGAAACATCGGAATACCGTTTGCGCAAACGATTTCGGCGGCTTTCAATTTCGTAACCAATCCGCCCGTACCGCGTTCGGAACCCGCGTCGCCCGCGTAACTTAATATAGTTTCATCGATTTTTGTCACGGTATGTATGAGCTTCGCGGCGGGATTCTTATGCGGGTCGCTGTCGTAGAGACCGTCGATATCGCTGAGCAGGACGAGCGCGTCCGCGCCGCACAATAACGCCACGTAAGCGGACAATGTATCATTGTCGCCGAATTTAATTTCCTCGAATGAAATCGTGTCGTTCTCGTTTACAATCGGAATACACTGCATTTTGATGAGCATATTAAACGTATTCTGCGCGTTCTGCTTGGAAGTTTCATTATCCAGCACGTCTTTCGTCAGCAGAATCTGCCCGACGGTTTGCCCGTACATTGAAAACGAATGGTCGTATATGCGCATAAGCTCGTTTTGTCCGACCGCTGAGATCGCCTGTTTCTCAACTATGGTTGACGGTCTGTGATCAACCCGCAACTTAGCCGAACCCGCGCTCATCGCCCCGGACGAAACGAGGATTATCTCCTTACCTGCGTTCTTGAAATCCGAAAGTACGCGGGCAAGTTTATCTATGCGGTTCAAATTAAATTTTCCGGTATCATGTGTCAGCGTGGAAGTGCCGACTTTGAACACGATACGCGTAGCGTTTTTGATAATATTCATAATAAAGTAACAATCCTTTGAATAAAATTTGTCGAAAAGTATATCATTAAATGAAAATTTATATTATAATATATTATACACAAAATAAACAAATATTTCAAGGGGGTAAAATAAAAATGAAACAAAAAATTCCTGTGGACATCGCCGGAATACAATTAAGTTTAATATCTGAGGAAGACGAAGAGTATGTAATCAACCTTGCAAAACAGGTTGATGAGAGAGTCCGTAAAATAACAATGTCAAATACGCGCCGCACCAAAACCGAAGCGACGATTTTCTGCGCGATCGATTACCTTGATGAAAAACTTAAGACAGAAATTGCCATGAAGAAGTTAAGTGATCAGATCAACGGATATAAACGCGACATAGAAGAGTTAAAGAAAGAAAATGACGAACTCAAAAAACTCCTTGACGGTTGAATTACTCGCGCCGTGCGGATCGCCGGAAGCGCTTGATGCGGCGCTCGCTTACGGCGCAGACGCGGTTTATTTCGGCGGAACGATATTGAACGCTCGTATCAACGCCAAGAACTTCACGGACGAGAATATAAAAACCGCAATTGAGAAGTGCCACGGCAAAGGCGTGAAAGTGTATGTGACGCTTAATACATTAGTATATGATAAAGAATTTGAAACGGCGTTAAGCTACGCGGCACGACTCTATGAAATGGGCGCGGACGCGTTGATCGTCACAGATTTGGGGTTTGCCGCGGAATTAAAAAAGCAGATTCCCGATTTAGAACTGCACGCAAGTACGCAAACTTCTGGTCATAACTCCGCCGCCGCGCAAAAATTAAGCGAACTCGGATTCAGCCGTATGGTTTGCGCGCGAGAACTCAATTATAACGATATTAAAAAACTTGTAAAAGATTCCCCAATCGGAATTGAGATGTTCATCCACGGCGCGCATTGCGCGAGCGTATCGGGGCAATGCCTGATGAGTTCAGTCATCGGCGGCAGAAGCGGCAACCGCGGCGAATGTGCGCAGCCGTGCCGCATGAAATACAACGGCGGCTATCCGCTCAGTCTAAAAGACATGTGCCTCGCTGGGCATATTACGGAAATCCTCGAAAGCGGCGTGAAAGCGTTGAAAATCGAGGGGCGTATGCGCAGTCCGGACTACGTTAAAACGGCGGTCGCCATATACAGGCGGCTTATCGACGAAAGGCGCAATGCGATTGCGTCGGAAATCGAAATACTTGCGGGCGCGTTTTCGCGGAGCGGGTTCACGGACGGATATTTTACGGGCAAAATCAACAACTCAATGCTCGGAATCCGTACCGAAAGCGATAAAGAAAATAGCAGAAGGCAAGTTAAACTACCTGTTGTCGATAGAAAACTTCCCTACATCTCTATTATTGAACGAAATGCAACGATTAAACCAATACAATATGATAAAATCCCATCACGTAGCGGAATTTCCGCACGGTTCCTGAAAGCGGAGCAAATCCCGGAAAAACACAAGTTCGACGTCGTTTATTTGCCGCTCTCGGAGTATACCCCAAAAGCAAACGGAGTGATTCTGCCCGCCGTGATAACCGATAGCGACAAAATCAATATCGAAGGCGCGCAACATGTTTTAATCGGCAACATCGGGCATCTGCGTTTCGCGGAAAAGTTCGGGTTGATCCCCCACGGCGACTACAGGTTGAACGTCACGAACAACGCCGCAATGCAGTTGTATTGCAGTTACGGCTTGCAGGATATAATCCTCTCGCCGGAGCTGAATTTGGCGCAGATTCGGGATATTACCAGTTCGAAAAGCGTTATCGTTTACGGCAGATTACCGCTTATGACGCTCAAACGCCGCACCGGTTACACCAATCTCAAAGACCGCACGAACGCGACGTTTCCAATATTTACCGAAAACGGTTACGAAATCTTATACAACAGCGTACCCATTTACATGGCGGACAAGAATGTTTTTCAAAATCAGCATTTTATTTTCACAACAGAGAAAAACATCGCGCAGATTATCGAAGCATACGAGAAGCGTCTGCCGCCGACAGAAAATTTCAGAAGGATTAAATAATATGGAAGTTAAAATAAAAAAGTTAAGAGAGAACGCAGAAATCCCGCAGTACGCGACAATAGGTTCAGCCGCCGCGGACCTGCGCGCAGCAATCGAAGAGCCGCTGACGATTGTACCGGGCGAAAGAATAGCGATTCCAACAGGGTGTGCAATATCGTTCGACGGAGGAGTTGCGCTCATCTTTGGCAGAAGCGGATTAGGAACGAAGCATGGCGTAACGCTTGCGAACAGCGTCGGCGTTATTGACAGCGACTACAGGGGCGAAGTTCACGTTTGCCTGATCAACAGAGGATCAGCACCCTATACTGTTCAGCCCAACGAACGAATCGCGCAGATGATGTTCGTGCCGGTTTACATCGCGGACTTTATCGAGTGCGATGAACTCGACGAAACCGAGCGCGGAACCGGCGGGTTTGGCTCGACGGGGAGGTAACCATGACCATCATCCTCGCATCAAAATCGGAGCGCCGCCGCGAAATCTTAACGATGTTCGGCGTGAACTTCACCGTTCTCGGCACAGACACCGACGAAACGGCGGACGAAACTTGGTCGCCTGTTGAGTTGGTTCGCGAACTGTCGAAGCGCAAAGCGGAAGCGGGAGTGCAATTGGCGAAAGGTATCACCATAGGCGCGGACACAATTGTCTCCTGCGGCGGTGAAATCTTCGGAAAACCCGCCGATCTCGCCGACGCGAAACGCATGTTGTCAACATTAAACAACAAATGGCACGAAGTTCACACGGGAATAACAATCACGACCGGAATCAAAACTATCACAGAAGTCGAAACGACACGCGTAAAATTCCGGCAGGTAGACGATTGGGAGATCGAAACGTACCTGCAAACGTGCATCGTTCTCGACAAAGCCGGCGCGTATGCGATTCAGGAGCGCGCGGGAATGTTCATAGAGCGCATTGAGGGCGATTACTACAACATCGTCGGGCTGCCGATATGCCGTCTGTCGATGATGTTGAAGGAATTTGGGGTGTATATTTAAATGAATGAAATTTTTGCGGACATGTTTATAAAATACCCGGTGGAGATTCCGTGGTATTGGGCATCTGAAAAGTTTGCACAACGGATTGAACAAAAGGATTATAATTTGTATCCCTTGATTCTTTCGGATTGGAATGAACGAACATTTCAGGACGATTTCGATTCGTATGACATTAATAAAATTTTGATGTACGACGAAATAGTTGCCGGTACTTCTCAAATCAATGAAGTATTCGCTAAAATTGCCGCCGATGGTAAACCGATTATGGATATTTCCAGTTCGCACAGTTTCGGGTTGATTCCGTACATCGCCAAATTGAATCCGAAGATACCGTGCATGGCAACCGACCTCGACAAGAACTTAATAGAATTTATGAGTTTGTTTTTAGAAAATAATTTAACGGAATATAACCTTAGTCTGGCGTGTTTCGACAATTATGATATGCCGATAAAAGATAATTCTATGGATTGCGTAACA
>WREN01000180.1 GCA_009779295.1 Oscillospiraceae bacterium
AGAAAAAAATATCATTACAGTAAATCTAAAAAATAAAACGATAATATTTGAATACAATCTTGAAAACGAAAAACAAATAAAAATTACCAAATAAGTACGGGCGGTTATTAACCGCCCTACATATTTGTTATATCCTCTCTGCGCATTTCGATCAATTTTTTTATCGCTTCTAACTGATTGAGCGTAGGGTTATTGTAACTGAATCCTACGGAGCGACACATTTCGTCTATTTGTATTCCATTAACTGTAATTGAAATTCCAGGCGCGCATCCTGAACAGTTCCGGCAATGTTTGATGCCGCTTATGTAAGGTTGCATTTCCGCAGCGTTTAAATTTGCGAGGTACGTTTCGATTTTTTCTCTTTCAGGCGTATAAAGATGAATGAGGAACCGGTCCTCTCCGCTCTTTACTCAATTTAATCTTTTTATATAATTTCAAACGCAGCGTATCAATATCATTATTTTGGACATTTTCATAAACCGCAAAAGATTTTTCACCTTCTGTTTCTGATTCAGTATCGGTAAATAAACCGCATCTTTTCATCCAAGACTTTAACTGTTTTAAGTAAATAAAGTAATCGCCGTGAAAATCGCCGTATAAAACCGCGTATGTACCGTTAATACCGCCGTTAAAAATATTCTGCGAGTTAGAATTCTGATCAAGCAGATATATTTTTTCGCCGTATTTTATGCCGAAATTAAAATCATGACGGTATTTTGAAGCGTATTGATTCAGCGATGTATTAAATAAATTCAAACTTAAACTATCAGTAACTTCCGTACCGGATTTGACAAATATTTTATCTGAAATATTTTCAATCGCGACATTGAAATAGTTCTCGCGTTTTTTTATTGGCAAATAAAGTTTGCGTTTGATAATTTTTTTCTTGCGGACGATCAATTCCTCAAACGCTTCTGTGTAAGTCTGCTCGAACATGCTGAATATAAGCCAGTCCGCGCGCAAATAATCCCAAGCCTTGCTAATATCTTCTTCCTCATTTAACGTCGTTGTCGATACGAAACATGACGCATACGATTCTTTTATACCGTCGCAGTTTTGGAATTGTTCAAAATAACCGCGCCATGCGGTGATATATAAATTGTAACAGTATTTATTTGACAGATTGTTATAAACGAGCCGCCCGAAAATCCTGCCGTTATAAGCCGGAATAAATTCAAAAAGCCGCTTGACCGCGTTCTGTTCGATTTCGTACTTTTGCGATTGATAATAACACAAGCACAAAGTTTCCGGAATTGTTTCGTAAGCTACGCTCACCTGACGGTTGTGGTCGATTGAGTACGAAGGGAAATAATAATATTTATCACTGTGTTTATACTGCATTGGTGAAATTCCGAGCGAACTCTTGACATATTTATTGAACGCAGGCTGCGAACCGTAACCGCATTCCTGCGCGATTTCAATTAACGGCATGTCTGAATGTTTAACAAGCGCGAGCGCGTTGGATAATCTGCGCCGCCTGACATATTCTTTTAATGAATGACCCGTGGCATTCTGAAAATCACGGTATAATTGAGTCATCGAAACATATCTGTTATTAGTAATCATCAACGTATCCGGATTTTCGGATATATGTTCCTCAATAAAAAGCAGAACATCATTTATGTAAGATTTCTCGGTCATACCATCATCAAACTCCATCAAAATAATATACATCTATTATATTATTTTCTACATTTAAATTCAAGTATAAATTGTAAATTTTTAAGAATAATAATTAATAATTAAATAATAATCTTAAAATATATCTAAATGTGTAAGATATTAATTATACGGAAATAAAAACGGGCGAACAAAATTCGCCCATATATATTGTGTATTAAATTTTTACCCGAAAATATTATCGAAACGCCATAGCATCGTAACTACTTCCGCATTGGTTATACTTTTTAGAGGATTAAAATTATTTTTATCGTCGCCCATCATAATTTCAAGTTGGCGAATAAGTGTAACAGATTCTTTTGCTGCCGACGATATTGAATTTTCATCATTGAATTGCGCTGAAGTTGAGAGATTTGCCGGTATTGTGTATTTCAAATTTGTTATGCAGCGCTGTAATATAACCGCCATGTCTTCGCGTTTTATCGGAGTATCCGGCGAGAAATTGCCGTCGCCTATTCCAAATACGAGTTTTTTATCGGCGGCCCACGCTACATACGGCGAATAATATGTATCGTTTACTACATCTTTAAACGCAGATTCCGTATAAACGGAAACGTCCGCGTTGATGAGCCGCCCGAAAACCGTAACGAACATTCCGCGCGTCATAGGGGAGTCAGGCTCGAATGTATCTGTTACCAAACCTGAAAACAATCCTTTATGTATCATCGCCCTGATATAATCTTTGCCCCAATGACCTTCAATATCAATCGGATGCGGCATAATATCGATCACTTTTAATATTGCTTCACCAATAGCTTCGTGTCCTTTTGCGTTCGGATGTGGATCAAAAGAAGATTCCATCATGTTCAGCGAATTAAAATTCGCGTTGGTAAATCCGCCCTCCGAAAAAAGCCGGTACACATTTATCAATGTGTACGCAGGGGAATTCGAGAAAAAGTTTCTGTTTATCAACCTCACGTATGTTTCGCACTGAGCTTCAAGGTTCAGATATTCTTTGTCGAGAAGCAATATTTTTACGCCTATGTACGGATTGTAGATATTATTCATCAGGATTTCGGATTTCGGCGCTTTTTCCTGAACTATACTTAAAATAGTATTAAGTTTTGAGTAAATATTACACGCCGCTGTAAGCGTTTCATTTTTTGTTATCGTATCGTTGAGTTTTGTGAACATATTCGCAAGCTCCGTGTTATTCAATGTAAGAAACGCGCCGGCATTCATACTTCCGAATAAATCTGTCATAATCCCGATAAACGGCGTAAGTAAATCGTTTGAACCTATACTAATCGATACATAATCGGCTTTGGCAAGCGAAGCGTCGTAAGCGCCGCTGTTTAACGCGTAAATCAAGCTGGAAGTCGTCATACCATCCACCGCGTGGTTTATTATTTCCGCGTTCATTTTATTTCCGATAAGCGTTGAATAACGTTCATTTTCTTTATCAGCGAGCATTGCGCCGTTAGCAATGCTGTCGCCTAAAAATACTATAGTCGCGGTATATACCGCGTTTCCAAATACCGGCGAAGCGAAAACAAACAGCGCGCATAAACATATTATTATTGTTAAAAAGCGTTTTTTAAATTTCAATTTTATCACCCTAAAAAATTTTTTATATTTTATTGAAAAAGCGTTGAAAGTATAGTATAATATAATTATTATATTACTAATATGGAGGAATTAAGGTATATGAAAAAGCAAATTACGGCATTAGTGGTATTAATTGTTGTTTTAGTTTGCGCGGTATCGTGCAATAACGGTCCGAATGAACAAAATTCAAACGTAAACGATAATAAACCCGATACCGAAACCGCGCCGTTAATCAACGACCAAGACGATATTCCCGAAATGAATTTCAACGGCAGGGAATTCCGTATTGTGGATTATCCGGATTACGGAAACGCGCACGGAAATTTGGTTGAGGCGGAACAAACCGGAGACGTGCTCAACGACGCTATTTACATGGCAAATACAAACGTTGAGGAGCGGTTTAACCTTGTTTTTAAAGAAATCAACTGCCCCGGTTCTTATACGGAAGCGTATAACCTGATGACAAAATCGGTTTTAGCGGCTGAAGATGCATATGATTACGTACTGCTGACCGAACGAGATTCGTTCGCGTTGGCGGTGGAAGGCAAATATTTCTATTCGTTCGATGAACTGCCGTATGTTGATCTACGCAAGGATTATTGGGATCAGGCGGCGCAGAAATCGTTATCTATAGGAAACAAAGTTTATTTTACATACGGATCTAATATGTTGTCAGCTTTTGATTTTTCTACGTTTTTGGTGTTCAACAAACAGATAGCCGATAATTTAGCCCTTGACAATTTTTATCAATTAGTCCGCAACGGGAAATGGACTATAGATAAGTTTTATACTACAGCAAAATCGGCAACCCTTGATGTAAACGGTGACGGCGTTATGAACAACGACGATCAATACGGCATAGTCAGCAGGGGCGATTACTTTTACGCTTCGTTCTGGGTTACCGACCGCGTTCCGCTGATAGCCAAAGACAGCGACGATCTGCCTTACTTCAACGTACCCGGCAATGACAAGTTGTTTGCGATATTTGAAAAACTGCACATGATCTCAACCAGCGAGTGTTTATGGGAGAAGAGTACGGGAGATACAATCGCTCCGCGCGATATGTTTTCAAAAGGTAACGCCTTGTTCTTTACCAGTACAACATTTGTAACGCAGTATTTCAGAAATATGGAAATAGATTACGGGATAATACCGTATCCTACTTTAGACGAAAAGAAACCGGGCGATCCGTATTCGATGCGGGTACAGGGCTTCTTCGCGATTGTAGTCCCGATAACAGCCGATCCGGTATGCGGTTCCGTTGTAATGGAAGCATTGGCGTGTCAATATTATAAAAACGTCGTGCCGACTTTCTATGACCTTGTCGTTCAGGCAAAAGGTACGCGCGATGAAGAATCCTGCGAAATGCTTGATATGCTGTTCTCGAATATGTATCTGGATTTAGGCGATTCGATTTGGACGGCTGCTACCCGCTGGCCGTACACGGAGATATTCTTTAAGCGCAACGGAGATACCGTTGTTTCTATGACGGCTTCAATAGAAGACAGCGTGAATAGCACCCTTCAAGAGGCAATAAATATGTTTAAAAATCTTGATAAATAAGGAGATAAAATCATGTTAATAAACGATATTCTCAAAGATTTAATGTCCGGCAGCGTCAAGAATATGATACTTGACACGGATACTTACAACGAAGTTGACGATCAGTTCGCCGTGGCTTACGCTATGCTTTCCGATAAAGTCAACCTGCTTTCATTGAACGCCGCTCCGTTTTTGAATAACCGCAGTACTTCGCCCGAGGACGGCATGTTGAAAAGTTATAACGAGCTAAAAAATATAACGTCGTTGACTAACCCGAATCATAAGATACCAATCTATCACGG
>WREN01000181.1 GCA_009779295.1 Oscillospiraceae bacterium
AATCCGCCCATCGTCGGCGTGCCCTCTTTGGATTTGTGCCAGCGCGGACCTATTTCAAGTATTTTTACGCCCATCTTGATACTTTTCAGTTTCGGTATCAATATGCGCGCCGCTATAACCGTGACAAAAAATGTTAATACCAGAGCTGCCGTAAAATATATTAACATGCGAATTTTATTCCCCTTTTAAATACTTTATAGTGCATTCGAGTTTCATCGCACGGCTGGCTTTGAAAAGAATTGTATCGCCTTTATTCAACGTTTGCTTTATTTTTTCGTTTAAATCATTAATTTCATTGAATTTGTATATTTCGCCCGTAAAACCGCTTTCCAGCGCGCCGACGGCGATGTTTGCGGCGGATTCGCCGAATGTAAATAATACGTCTATATTGTTTTCCGTAACGGCTTTGCCGACTTGTTTGTGCATTTCTTCGCTGATGGTTCCGAGTTCAAGCATATCGCCGAGTACAGCGATCTTTTTGCCTCTGTTATATCTGCGCAGCACTTTTATCGCGGCTTTCATTGAATCAGGCGACGCATTGTAACAATCGTCGATAACCGTAAATCCGCCGTATATGTAAATATTCTGGCGCATTGCGGCGTGTTTGAATTTGTTCAATCCTTTCAGTATCTGCTCGTCGTCCATACCGATTTCCCTGCCGACGGCATACGCGACAGCCGCATCAAAAACGTTGTGCTCTCCGATAGTAGGGATTCTTATTTCGTTAGTGTCATTCACGCTGAAAATCGTATAACCGTAATATTTACGGATATGGTGAATTATATACTTTGCTTCCGGATTATTAAACGCGACGTAAATGGCGTTCGGAATGTTTTTTAGATATTCGTCGTCGCCGTTTAAAATCAGCTTGCCCGACGGTTTCAATCCTTGCAGAATTTCGAGTTTCGCGTCGCGGATATTTTCTTTCGAGCCGAGCAGTTCGATATGCGACATGCCTATATTGGTAATAACGGCGATATCCGGCTCGGCGCAGAGCGATAATTTACCGATCTCACCTTTTCCGCGCATTGCCATTTCAAGCACGAGGGCTTTAAATTCACGTCCCATACGCAGCATTGTCTTAGGCACGCCGACTTCATTATTGAAATTCCCTTCGCTTTTGAAAGCGTGATATTTTTCCGCAACGACATAATAAATAAATTCTTTAGTCGTCGTCTTGCCTACGCTGCCCGTGACCGCGACGGTCAGCGGGTTGATTTTACGCTTATGGAATTGCGCTATATCCGCGAGCGCTTTGTATGTATCTTCGACAACTATCACGTTACCGGGCAGGGATTTTTCGGAGATAACGCATACCGCGCCGTTTTCTAATGTAGATTCTATGAAATCATGTCCGTCGAATATTTCACCCTTTAAAGCGATGAAAACAGTATTTTCGCCGATGTCTCTTGAATCCGTGGATATATTCGTTATTAATTTTTCTTTATCAGAACCGTGATATATTCCGCCTGTTATTTCACTTAATAAACCGATCGTTATAACATCTTTACTTACATTAATCATTTTTTTTATTCCTCCAATATTTTATTTATTATGTACGATTTTATTTTATTCCGTACCGTCCAAATATCTCATCGTTATCGTGACGACAGTTCCCTTCGGTACCATTGTATCCGGAGCGGGGCTTTGCGATACTACTACAGCGCCTGTTCCGACAGTTAAGTTTGCCGAACCGTCAACATGGATATTGAATCCTAATCGTGAAAGTCTGGAATTTGCGGTTGCTGCAGTCGCTCCGATTACGTTCGGTACTGTGACAGTATTTTCAGGAACCGCGTCGCCCGTATATAAATACACTGTTCCGTCTCTTGACATTTGCTCCCCGGCTTCCGGTATCTGACGTGAAACGATGTCTCCGTTTCCGACAGGCTCGTATTTAATTTTACGTGTTGTTCCTATATGGTACACCGCGTCATTTAACGACCATCCTACTACACTTGGAATCGTAATGATCTGTTTGGCCTGTTCTTCCGGAGTATACTGCCTGTCGATTCCGAGACCCGGAAGAATCCCGTCCATTAATTTCGCGATATACGGGGCGGCTACAACGCTGCCGAAGATATTTTCGCATTGGGGCTGGTCAACAATTATTATTATCGCTATCTGCGGATCATCAGCCGGCGCGTACGCCACGCACGAACCGATACGCAGATATGCCTCGCCCGCTTCATTCAAAACGTCGCGTACTTCCGAAGTTCCCGTTTTCGCGGCGATTTTATATCCCGCAACATAAGCGTTTTTAGCGCCGCCGTCTTTCGAAACACCCTCTTCAAGCACATCGGCGAGCACTTTGCATACTTCCTCACTAATAACTTGACGCTTTATTTCAGTATCAAATGTCTTCAGAACATTTCCATTGTTATCGAGAAAAGCGCTCACAAGGTGGGGTTTAACAAGATAACCGCCGTTCGCGACCGCGCATACCGCGGTCAATTGTTGAATCGGAGTAACTTTGAACGTCTGCCCGAATGAATAAACCGCTAATTCGACTTGATTGAATCCGCCGTAGCTGTGATAAATGCTCGCCGCTTCGCCGGGCAGATCGATACCGGTTTTTTCCGTATATCCGAAAGCTTTGAAGTATTCATAGAATTTTTCACGGCCTAAACGCGATGCAACCGTCATTAATACCGGATTGCAAGATTGCTGGATCCCGTATCTGAAAGTAATACCCAATCCATGCCCGTAACGTCTGTGACAATGTATAGGATTCCTGTAGCCTTCTATTCTTAAAGACCCGATACAGTCAAAAGTGTCGGTGAGTTTCACTACGTCTTCTTCAAGAGCCGCCGCAGCCGTCATTATTTTAAAAGTTGAACCGGGTTCGTACAATTCGGAAACCGCTTTGTTTTTCCACATAGAATATAAAAGATTATTATAATACCTACTGTATTCTTCCGTCCCCTGCGGATATTCGTAATCGTCAAGCACTGCCTGCGAATACTCGTCAAGCGTATAAGGCGAATTCAAATCAAAATCCGGAAACGTAGCCATAGCAAGTATGCCGCCGGTATTGCAGTCCATAATAATGCCCGTAACCCTGTTATTCGCCATAGAATCAATAAACGTATTTTTCAACTGTTCTTCCAGCATGTTTTGCGTTATAACGTCTATAGTTGTAACAAGATCGACGCCGTTCTGCCCTTCGATAAATGTGTCGTATTTGAAAGGCATACGTTTGCCCATGCCTGTGCGGGCCGTTATGTAACGTCCCGGTATGCCTTTGAGGTCAGTATCATATTGCAGTTCAAGCCCGAACGATCCGCCGTCCGTTCCGACACAGCCTATAACGTGAGCCGCAAGTGAACCGTATGGATAAGAACGTTTCGTTGACGCTTCGAGATGGATTTGCTTCGTAAACCTGTTTTCCTCAATAAACGCGCGGACCATATTCGCTTGTTCTTCTTCTACATTTCTTTTAATCGTTTCATCCGCGCGGTTTTTTCTACCCGCGCGCTCAAGTATGTTATTATAATCGACGTCCAAAATTCTTGACAAATTTTCCGAGATAAATTTCGCCTGACTGTCGTCCGCTATATCGCGCGGCGATATGAATATGCGCCAGACCGTTTCATTCATAGCCAGCGGCGTTTGTCCGTCGCGGGCGTAAATCGTCCCTCTTTGCGCGGCAACCGTCGTTTCCTTTTGCACATTATTTATTACTCCGCTTTGATATTTTTCATATTCCACGAATTGCAGAATACTCAGCCTTATAATTAAAGCGATCCATAAAACTATACATACCGCCACAAGGACGAAACTCCTTTGAGGTATAAAATTTTTAGGTTTTCCGGCCATTTTCTCCCTCCGTGTGAATTAAAATTGAGAGTCAAGAGTATGTAATTTATACAACTTAACCCTCACATCGTTAATTAAATTTAATTAATATATTCCAATAAACTCTTAAAATTTTTAGCAATTGAATCAACAATATTATTCGTTATATCTTGAAAAGACGTCCGCGGTTTTATCAGTTCGATTTTATCTTCATTTTTAATTGATATGTATTTTTTTCTGAGCTGGTCGATTTTAACCATACCGAGAATATCTTTCGCGTATCTTTCGATTTCCCTTAAATTATTCTTTTTTTCAAGTTCTAAAGTCAGTTCCTTTTGCTGTTTCAATGAATTATCGAGTTGAAATGTCAATTTTTCATTGTTGATCGTGTATTCATTGATATTCACATAACTCATAATCAAAAAACAAAATAATATAGTAGCTATGATAGCCATACAAATAATAGCTGTCGGGAACGGTATAGTTTTAGGCGCGCGAATTGTATGTACTTTTTCTTTTGTTATATTTTTCGTTTCAGCTTTTATCTTTTTGGGTTTGGGTTTGGCGGGAGTTTTAACAGTTGTTTTACGTTTCTTTTGGGGAATTGTACCGGTTTGCGGTATTGGTTTAGTATCATTATCATTAAATACATACGTTTTTTCGTTGTATTTGTTTGATTTTAATTCAAAATTCATCTGTTTATACCATCTCCCTTCTCGGCTATCCGTAATTTCGCGCTCCTTGAACGCGGATTGTTTTTTATTTCTTCATCGGACGGTAAAACCGGTTTCTTTTCGATTAATTTTATTTCCGGCTTGATTCCGCACACGCAAATCGGAAAATCGCTCGGGCATTTGCAACCTTTGGCTAAATCGGCGAACGTTTGTTTGATAATGCGATCTTCCAAAGAATGGAAGGTGATAAACAATATCCTACCGCCGATGTTCATGTGTTTTACGATTTTTCGGATCGTTGATTCTAAAATGTCAAGTTCGTGGTTGACTTCGATTCTGACAGCTTGAAATGTGCGTTTACACGGGTGATGCCCGACTTCCCGCGACTTGGCAGGGATTGCGACCATAACAATGTTGGAAAGTTCAAAGGTTGTGTTAATCGGATTTTTCGCGCGCGTTTTGCAAATTGCCGACGCGATTTGCGGAGCGTACCGCTCTTCGCTCCATTTGTATAGGATTGTGGTGAGCTGTGATTCCGTGTAGGTGTTGATTATGTCAAACGCTGTGAGAGTGTCGTCGGG
>WREN01000182.1 GCA_009779295.1 Oscillospiraceae bacterium
CGTGAACCCATCCGTCATAGTATTCGCTTTTGGAATTTCCGTATATTCCATTGAATCGGCTTTTTGTATAATCGTAGTTTTGCCCCCAGAAATATCCTCTGCCTCCGAGCGGTAATAAAGGCATCGGATCAATTTCGTTTTCCTTTTTCATTGAAGCGTGCCAGAGTATGAAGTGCGAAACGAACCATCGCAAATTGTTTAATGGGAAATCAATTTTAAACTCCGTAATTAATTTGTCAACATGCGTTATTAATTTTTGACTGTAATCTTTATACAGATTTTTTGTTTTCGCTGTAATTTCTTCATCGCAGGAATTTGTGTAGATGAATATGTTTGCCTGATATTTTGCTTTCGGCAGTAGTTTTATTAATCCAGACTTTACCAATATATTGAGTTCGTCCTCAATGTAAGGCGCGGACACGCCAAGCTCAACACTGAGTTCCTCAACCGTCATGGGTGAATAATAAGTTGACAACATAATATTGCCGGGCAATCTTTTTGTTTCGAACAATTTGAAAAAGCCTCTGTACTCATCTCCAATATCATCCGAAACCCACATATCAAACCTGAATATGTCGGGGTTATAACTTTTTTCACCGTATTCTCTTTCCATATTTATTCCTTCTTTCAAAATTTTCCTTGCTTTAAACAGCAAGTGCTTGACCGTTTCAACCGTAACGGAAAGTTCCTCCGAAATTTGGATACAGCTTTTCTCCTCAATGTAATACTTCACCACGGCTTCCCTGTATTGGCGGGCAAGAAGCGACATCTCACGGCGAAGAATATTTATATCTTCTTTTAAAATTAAATCGTTTTCGACATTTGAATCGCTGATATAAATATCAAGTTCGGTCGTGTTGACCTTTTCTTTTTTGCCCGCGCGGATATATTTGCTGTAGGTATTTCTCGCGACCGCCCACATCCACCCGTAAAAAGCGTTTTCATCCTTGAGGGTGTTAGAAGAAGCGAGCAGTTCGGTGATGATCTGCTGCGATAAATCTTCCGCCGCCGTAACGTCCGATACCCTTGACCGCGAAAAAGCAAATATATTTTTCATTGAGTCGAGTATTTTTTCACTTATATCCATCGTTTTAGAAAATCCGTTCGGTTATTTTGAGAGCTCTCATAAATATAGTACCAAAAATTAAAATCGGTTAATAAATTTTTATTTCACCCCTCTAACAATCATCGTCAGGGAAACATTCGTGTCCCAAAGTTTGATACCTTGCTTGTATTGTGCGATTCTTTTATCGTAGCGGTTGTTGACCGCGTCAACCCATTCTTTATTTTTCGAATCAATTGAATCCAATTCAACTCTGCGGTTTGCTTCGAAAATTTTCAACGCAAACTCCTCATCATACTGCGCGCTGTCGGGCGTAAGATTGGTCGTGACGTAATGCGTTTGAATATCCTTGAACCCATACCGACTCATAATCGCCGGCAGTTCCTGCTCCGAAACGCCGTATTTGCTAACACCATACTTTTCATCATAATCATTTTTATTATTCTGCCACATTTCTTTCTCAAAATCGGAAATCTCGCCCGCGTATTGGATCGCCCGATGTCCTCTCCCGCTTAAAACAAGACACACCCCACCGGGTTTGAGAACTCTGTACTGCTCGCCGAAGAATGAATTCGGCGCGACGTGTTCCTGCACGGTATTTGAAATAGTCACGTCGAACGAATCGTCGCCGAACGGCAGGGAAGTAATGTCTGCTTCGACGAACTCAATATACGGTGCTTGCGTTTTTGCGAACTCAACAAAATTCGTGTCCCTGTCGGAACCGATGACGTTGGCGTTCGGGTACCAGCGGTGCAACGCCTGTGTCAACGCGCCCGGACCCGCGCCGATTTCGAGGATGTTTCCAGCATTTTCGATATTAAATATGCGGATATAGTTTTCCTTAAACCTGTCGTCAAACTTCAATTGCCGTGTGAGATAAAGCAAGCCGATTTTTTGCAAATACGTAGACCAAACAGTGTTCATGTGATTACTCCTTTGTTTTTCAAATTCAACGACGCTTTGTACGCGTCGTTTTTGCTTATATTTTTGTTTTTGCTGACGGAAGCGATCGCCTCTTTCATTGAGCAATTCGTTTTAATCATTTCGTCGATTAATAGCGCTTCGATTGAAATTTCATCTTCTGTAATGGTATTTTCGCGTTGATAATTGATAACGATCGTATATTCGCCGAGTTCGGCATTAGCGTCAGATTTAATTGTTTGGGCGACATCGGATAACTTGCCCCACGTAGATTTTTCATACAGTTTCGAAATATCATTCACGACCAATACATCACACTCTCCGATGGTTTCGTACATTTCGGCAAGCGAATCAACAATGCGGTTCGGCGACTCGAACAACACGAAAATATTGAAATCGGATTTAATTATCAAATCGCAATAACCTTTTTTAATAAATCCCAAAAAGCAAAACTTGTCGAAAATAAATCCAGATATAGAAAGCGCGGTCGTGACAGCGGACGGACCGGGAATACCGATAATTTCGATGTGATTCTTCCGCGCCAAAGCGGTTATAAAGCAACCCGGGTCGGAAATGCACGGCGTTCCCGCGTCCGAAACAAGCGCAATTTCCAAACCATTTAAAACTTTATCAATCAACTCTGCGCTTTTTTCAATCTCGTTGAATTTGTGATACGACGTAACGGGCGTTCTGATATTGAAATGATTCAGAAGTTGAAGGGTGCGTCTGGTATCTTCTGCCGCAATCAATTGTACATTCTTGAGAGTTTCAATTGCCCGCGGCGAAATGTCCGAGAGGTTTCCGATCGGCGTCGCTACAACATATAATTTTCCCATTTTTGTTATCTCCGTTTAAGTATTAATAGTAGTTCGTTCTTGTATTCACGTTCAAATATATAGTCATAATCCGGAAAATTTTCTTTCATGAAGTTACGGTAAAAATTGTACATTCCGTAATCTTTGCCCGATAAACTTTTCGTCGGGAACGTTATCACGAACCAATCAGATTTCAAATTGTCGAGCAAGAATTTTGAATACCCTTTCTTTTGCTGTTCAATCAGCGGCAGGATTTTAAATAAAAATACAACGTCGCTTTCAATTTCCGGAATTTTGTACAGCACATCACCGGCGTATGCGAAACCGTTTAGATTATTGAGTCTGAAAAACTCATTCAACAAATTTACATTATCAACATTAATATCGACCGCATAATATTGTTTAACTTTCAAAAACGGCAGTATAAACGGATTGAACCCGCAAGCGACGTCAAGCACCGTATCACTTTTCGGCACGTTTTTAAAAATATCTTCGTACATTTCAAACACAAAATCGATCCGCTCTAACGTCGAAACATGGCAGCGCATAATTTGCATGATGTCATCATTTACATCAATTTTTTTCGTTTCATAAAAAGCACCGGAAATCTGATGCAACTTGGTTTTGACGGACTTCACTACATCTTTTTCCGACTTGTATTTTTTGCTCTCATCCGCGATGATACGGTTTATCGTTTCGTCGCAGATGTTCGAATATTTTTTTGAATTTTTAATCGTGTTATAAATGTCCATTGATTTTTCCTGTGATTTTTATCACTAACATTGAGTAGAATCGTAAGTTGTGGATCGTCGCGAGCCTGAATGCAAGCGAATCGTTTATTTTAAACAAGTGGTGCAAATATGATTTGCTAAAATTTCGGCAGCAGTAGCAATCGCACAGATCTGATACGGGCGAAGTGTCCGCGATGTATTTGTCGTCCATAATATATAAATATTCATAATCGAATCCTGTATTTGTATAAACATACAATCGATGATGCCTTGCTTCACGCGTCGGGATTACACAATCGAACAGATTATACCCCATCTCGACGCACTGCAAAATTTCTTCCGGCTTGCCGATACCCGTCGCGTATTTTACATAATTGTCGGGTATCAAATCAGCGGTGTATTTCAGAATATCATACGTCAGATTCCCTTGACTGTCAAGCGGCCACCCGCCGAATCCGAAACCGTCAAACCCGATTTCAAGCAACGCTTCCGCACATTCCTTACGCAGGCTTTCATCATTGCCGCCTTGAATTATACCGAACAGAAGCGGACGGTTCTCCGGCGTGTACTTGTAATTTTTGTATTGAATTTCATACTCATCCTTACACATCTTCGCCCAGCGGATAGTCGTTTCAACGGCCTTCTTCTGGATGTCATATGAATCGTCCGGATGCGTGCAGTAATCCAGACACATGATGATATCGCTCATGACGGCGAATTGCAATTGAATACTTTTCTGCGGCGTGAAAATGATTTTTCCCTTGCCTTGATTGGGGCGGAAGATGATTTCGTTCGCGCGGATTTGCCCGTTCATTTTGTTTTCCCTGAGCAAAGAAAAAACCTGGAATCCCCCGGAATCGGTTAAAATCGGATTATTCCAGCCAATAAATTTATTGATACCGCCGTGCTTTTTGATTATCGACAACCCCGGCTTGGAGTGCAAATGGAATGCGTTCATAACGATACCGTTGATTCCGCAACCGAGCAAATCATTAGAATCAAGCGACTTGATCACGCCGTAAGTGCCGTCGGGAAAGAACGCGGGAAGATTAATATTTCCGTGAATTAAATTAATATTTTTCATAAAAAACTTTCTTTTTTTAGAATTATATGCTATAATAAAATTGTAAGGAGTGAAATTAAAAATGGAACCCATTCAATATATCAGAGAATTTGCAAAAGAATACGCGGAAGAGGCGTTATCGGAACGCGGGGAAACGATTTTAAAACGGTACCGCGACCACAACAGCTTGAAAATCGTGCGTCCGCCTGTAGTGGTGTTTGAAATACCGTGGGGAGAATTTGCGAAAGAGGAAGAATTACAGTGCAAGTGCGAGGATAACCAATACCACGGCGTTGAATATCAAATGCGTTCCGCTCTATTCCAAATAAAACATTTTGGCGGAGACTTTATCGTACACCCGTATTACAGGGTCGGCGTAGGGATCATGCACCACGAAAGCGGTATCGCGATAAAAGAAAAAACGATTTCAAGCAATACAGGCACTTACGTTATGGC
>WREN01000183.1 GCA_009779295.1 Oscillospiraceae bacterium
AAAATGTAGTCGCGATAGCGGTGACATCATTCGGTGAATCATTCGTTCCGGTAAGTAAAAACGGCGAGAACTTGTCGAAGATTATAATGTATACGGACAAGCGCGGCAAAATGGAAACGGAAAAGCTGATTGATACGGTCGGTTACGAAAAAATTATGGACATAGTATGCACCAAACCGGACTCTATGTATTCATTGCCGAAAATTATGTGGATGATGAATAATGTGCCGGGCGTAAGGGAAAAAGTTTGGAAGTTTATTCTGATGCAGGATTACATTTGCTACAAATTGAGCGGCGAAACGGGTATCAGTTATTCGCTCGCGACGCGTACTATGGCGTTCGACCTTGCAAACAGATGCTGGTCAACTAAGATGCTTGACGCGGCGGGTATCACGAAAGAAAACCTGTCCGAACCGGTCGTATGCGGCAGTATCGTCGGTAATATATTGAAAACTAAAGCCAAAGAGTTAGGATTGCCCAACACCGTTAAAATCGTTGCGTCCGCGCATGATCAGGTATCGTCCGCGTTTGGAGCGGGAGTAATAAAATCCGGAGAAGCAATTGACGGCACGGGGTCTGTTGAATGTATCACTCCGCTTTTCGATAATATCATCCGCAATTACGAATACAACAACCGCAATTTCGTTTGCGTTCCGTGCGCGAACACCGGATTGTACGCGACATACGCGTTCAATTTTGCAGGCGGAGTGCTGTTGAAATGGTTTCGCGATACGTTCGCGCAGGATTTGAAGAATAAAACTAAAAACGTTTACAAAATGCTTGATGACATGTGTCCGTCCGAACCGAGCGAAATTATCGTCGTGCCGCATTTCATGGGCGCAGGCGGTACGCCGGAGATGGTAAATACCGCGAAAGGAACTATTACGGGCATGACGATGGATACGAAACTGCCGGATATTTACCGCGCCGTTATGGAAGGACTTACGTTTGAAATGGCTTATAATATTGAATCTCTCGGCGATTTCGGAATAAATATCGGCTCATTACGCGCCACAGGCGGCGGCGCGAGGTCGCCGATATGGCTGCAAATCAAAGCTGACATCTTAAACAAAGTCATAACGCCGCTGCAAACGGACGAAGCCGGAGCGGCAGGCTGCGCGATGCTTGCGGCGGTTGCGTTAGGAAAATACAAGGATTTGAACGAAGCGGCGGAGAAATTCGTCAAAACCGGTGAATCATATATTCCTTCGGATAAATTCGCGGATTTGTACAAGGAGAAATATAATAGGTTTAAAATCATACGGAACAGTTTGTTGAATGTGTTTTAAAATTTTAAAATGCCGGTAAATTTGAACCGGCATTTTTTTATATCGCTACTCAGCTCTCATTCGAGTCTGTTATGGTTCCCATACCAATCAGCTCATAACCAAGAGCATTGGCGGACTTCATGTATTCCTGTATCAAATGCTCAAACAACACGCCGATTGATTTAGCGAATAGCTCCTCTTTATCTTTGTCGATTGTCTTTCCTTCAGTCGTACTTGCGACAAAAAGATAGCGTGTTTCCCAGATAAGGTGTTGTCCTTCGGTAGTCGCTAAGTATGCGTTTTTTGTGAGATGCTCAAGGATTGGCTTTAACGCCTCCCCGTTCTCGCTATCAATCGCAAAGCCGAATTCATTGTCCGTTCCAAGTTCATTTATCAGAACAAGGAACGGATGATATAGTCTATCGAATTTTTCCCGGATAATGCTGAGCTTCCTATCCCGTATATATCCGATGTTAGTTAAAAAGTAGCCCATTGCAAAAGTAATGACCGGGATAAAAAGCTGCATAATACCAATAAAATCCATTCGTTATTCCCCCAAAAAAGTCCTTCAAATTATATAAATAATCTAACTTTAAACATTATACAACGGCAGACCGCCGAAATACAACGAATAAATATGAATAAAATGTTAAAGAAAATTTATAGAGTTACTCTGTGTAGTATCTCCCGACTTCTCTCGCTGTGTCCCACAACATTTGCATATTTTCGGCGGGCATATTCGGGAACCCCTGATCCGGCCCGCAGATATAACCGCCGCCCGGCTTCAAAATTTCCATCACCCGAATAACTTCTTTTTTAATATCGTCAGGCGTTCCGGTCATAATGAGATGCGTATCGATTCCGCCTTGGAGCGCCATTTTCCCATACGAATCTTTTTTAATCTTATTTAAATCATTCGCCCGTGCCTGTATCGGATTCAGAATTGTCACGCCTATATCCGCCAAATCTCCGGCAATATCGGTCACGCATCCGCAACTGTGGAAGTTTACCATTTTGTTCGCTTTGAATACGTTTTCGAAAGTATATTTATATTCCGGTATGAAAAACTCCCTGAACTGCGCCGGAGACATCATCAACGCTTTCTGCGTTCCCAAATCCTCCGAGAAACTTACGGCGTCGACACCCATTTCCAAGTAGCGGTCAAAAACACCGTGCGCGTAGTTTGCAAGTTCATGGAGCAAACAATGCACCTCATCGGGGAATTCGATTAACGCCATCAAAAAATTATCCATACCCATGAGCGCCCAAGCCCTCTCAAAACAAAAGTAAGTCATTGAACCCGCAAGCAGAATATTATCTCTGTCAAGCGTTTTGATATGTTCGAGCGTGTTTGGATTCATCACAAGCCCGTTCGGGTCGGGAAATTTATAACTGTTGAGCTGCCGTTCGATTTCTGCGAGAGGATTATCTTTAGGAAACGGAACGGTACCTTCCATCGCCATTTCCCATGTAATTCCGAAACGGTCAGTCCAATTCTCAAATTTCAAAATATCGTTAAAAGTAATACCGTACCATAACGATTCGCAAGTCAGAGGAACATATTCCGGATTTCCATAGTTTATCGCTTCAATAAAATTTTCTTTAATAGTTAAGTTTTTCAATTAGAAATCACTCCTTATGCATTTATTATATATTTAATTTATTGACATTGCAATATTAATTTGTTATAATTACAAAAAGGAGTGAAATATAGTGAAATATTTTGAAGAAAAATATTTAATTTCTGTTTGTCATAATAATTTTATCAATAACGTCATTTGAAATTGTATCAAAAATAATCGAAAGCGTAAAAAATATATCGAATAACAGAATTGAAATTGAAGGAGAAGAAGAAAACGATGGATACATTATTATTTTTCAGATTAGCGCATTGCCCGTATTGTGTGGCCGCGGCAAATTGGATAAAAGAATTAATTAATGAAAATCCGCAATATGCCAAGATCGAAATAAAAACTATCGACGAACAAATCGAAAAAGAGTTCGCCGACAGTTATAATTATTATTATGTGCCTGCATTCTTCTATAACGGCAAGAAACTGCATGAAGGAGCCGCCACAAAAGAAAAGATTAAAAAAGTATTCGACGATGTTATATCTTCTTTAATAAATCGCTAATCGTTTGTAAGAAAGCCTTTTCGCTTTCGGGTGTGCATTGCGGTAACACATACCAAATCGCCGCTCCGCCCATTTCATAGCCGCCGCGTGATATATCCGCTGAAGGCGCAAGATAACCGTTTACTTCGTTGGCATAACCGACAACGATTATATTTTCGCGTTTAAATCCCTTCGCCACCGCCATATCTTCAATAGTCAAAGCCGTGCGCGTAAGCGGTTCAAACGGAAGGGTTATTATAATTATATCGTTAATGACTAAAATATTCAAAGGAACATTCATAGTAGGCGCTTCACCGTCCTGAAGCGCTTTTTCATGCCACAAAATTTCCGGAAGTTTGAAATGTTTTTTTATCGGCTCTGTTAGTTCATTGTATTCTTTGTATAAAATATCAAGGGTTTTAATCACATCGTCTTTTGACGGAAATTTCATCGGGATTTCAGATATACCTGAAAGATTTATCAGGACGTCGTTTTTATTTTCAAATTTTAATTTTTCGATTCCGTTCAAAACGGCTGTGACAAGTTCGCCGCCGAGTTGAGCAATATGTTCGTCCGGCGATAGATTGGGAGCATACGGGTTAATATCGCCGCAACCGCCCTGTAAAAATATAGCGGGAACATCAGTATTTGCTGTTAAAACCGAAATAAAATCAGAAGAGTACAACATATCCCTGCGTATAACCGGATGGCAAGCGGCGTTTACGATAATTCCGCGCAGGTTGGAATCTTTATCGTAAAACCCGCCAACTTTAACCCGGCGGTCATTCAATTCGTCGCCGCGGCGGTTATGTTTCGACTGCAATTCATCGCTGAACGCGAAATTAAACGATCCTGCCGTGCAGTTTTCAAACGCTTTATTAACGCAGCTCGCGGCTTTGTCGCCAGCTATATGCCAATATTCCGCACGTATTCCGTCTACAGTAAGCAATCCGCCCGACGGTCCCGCGTGCGTGTGTGTCGCGCATATTATGATGTCTTCAAACGCTAAACCCGTTATGTATTTTATGTGTGTTTTGATAATAACGGAAACTTCACGGCTAAACCCGCAGACGTCAAACGATATTATCGCTATCCTTTTGCAATCCAATTTCATCGCGCAGACTTTTACATATAACTCGTCTCTGATACCTTCTGCCGGCGATAATCTTCCGCCGAACCCGTCCATATATGTTTGGTATGGCACAGGAGTTATAACAGCTTGTGAAAAACCACATTCCAATGACATTTTATATTCCCCGTTTCATAAATTTTTTTATTTTTATTATATATCTAATAATATAATAAGTCAAGTATAATATTTACATTCATGTAACACTATTCAGCATTTGTTGAAATATGTTTATATTATAATAAAGTATTACCATAAACAGAAATAGAAAAAATGGATCATTTCTTTTTTTCAAGATGAATTGAACATGAAATTGATTTCAACGTACCCGGAGTATATGTTGTTACAATTGATCATTATAAACTTTCTGACCGTTTCACGATACAAGTCGTTGAACCGGAGTACATTGATAATATTATAAATCAAAAAACTAATTGAAGGGAAAATATATGAGCCTGCTGACAAAATACCTCAAACCTTTTGCGCTGTTATTGGCGTTGTGCCTTTTACTGCTGTTTTTTCAAGTGC
>WREN01000184.1 GCA_009779295.1 Oscillospiraceae bacterium
AGGGTCGCCGCTGTAAAACGCGCAGTCAATAACCCAGATTCGACCATCGGGAGTAATCATTAAATTACTGGTGTTCCAATTCCCGCTGAGGAAAGCTGTCGGACGGTTGGCCAATAGTTCCATGTTGTCGTGCAAATAACGCACCAATAGTCAGAACTATCAGAATAGCCATCCCATTCTGCCACAGCATTATTTACACCTGTTGCATATGCAGTCGTCGCCATGGAAGTGCTTACGTAATAATCAATACTACTACAGCCTGACCCCAAACGAGGGGTGTGTATAATCGGGGTGGTCCATTGTAAATCATTTATTGTGTAATAATATGGCATGGTGCTTTTTGGACGTAGGTAAACATAAGCGGAAACTGGCGCAGTAAGAATTAAAGACAATAAGATAGATAATATAATTAATGTTGCAATTTTTTTCTGATACTTTTTCATATTGATACGGCTACGGAAAGAAAACGCTCAACTAAAAATGGAGGTAGACATTTTAAAACAAGCTGCGCTGATATTAGGACAAAAGTAGAAGTGATAAAGAGAAATGCCCACAAATACTGTGTATATCCGCATATATGCGGTTGCGCAATGTAAGATATTAGGCATATCTCGGGGGAGTTATTACTACGAAGCGAAAAGTCCGAAAGATGAAACGCCTTTTGAAACAGCGGTTCAAACGGCGTTTGAAGAGAATCGTAGTCTATACGGAAGCCGGAAATTGAAAAAGGTATTGTCTGAAGCCGGAATAACACTATCGAGGCGTAAAATTTGTCGAATCATGAAACGCAGAGGTTTGGAATCGGCATATACGCACAAGAAATACAAAAACCACAGTACAAAGTATAATGAAGCAAACGTACCGAATCTGCTTGATAGGCAATTCAACGGTCATGCTGCCCTCGCCGCCGTAGTAAGTGACCTAACATACCGCAACCGCCGTATTCGCTATACACTTAGAATGTCGTTGATTTGCGGTATTATCAACTGGGAATCTCGGACCTAATTTCCGAGGAGATTAATTATATCATATTCAGGAGATTTTTGCAATATCTTTTAAACCCCCCTTGCTAAAGGGAGGGGGACCGCCGCAGCGGTGGGGGGATTCCTAAGATTCAAAACAACTCCCGCAGCACCAAATCCGTTTCGCCCTGATTCATGCCATACTCAATCCTGATCACTTTCGGGTGCCGCCCGTATGCGGCGCGGATCATGGATTTCAATTCCGTCCCGTTGTGATAACCGTGTATAATCCGGATTTTATATGTATTACGCCCGGTTTTATTCAAATTGTAATCGATATAAGTTTTGGCTTGATATTTCGTCATGCCGTGTATATCGAGTTCAACAATGCCGCCGGCCATAAATTTTTACCTCACTTTATCAAACTGGCTGTTGTATATATTCGCGTAAAACCCATTAAGCGCGAGCAACTCTTCATGCGTACCCTGCTCAACTATGTCGCCGTCGTTCAGGCAAAGAATCAAGTCTGCGTTCCTGATTGTTGACAGCCTGTGCGCGATTATGAAACTCGTGCGGTTTTTCATGAGGTTATCCATCGCGCGCTGTATCAAAATTTCCGTGCGCGTGTCAACGGAACTCGTCGCTTCGTCGAGGATCATTATTTTCGCGTCCGACAGCACCGCTCTGGCAATCGTCAAGAGCTGTTTCTGCCCTTGAGAGATATTATCGCCCTCTTCGTTGATTTCCAGATTGTAACCGTCAGGCAACGTCCGTACGAAATGATCGACCTGCGCCGTGACGGCGGCTTCGATAACTTCATCGTCAGTCGCGTCAAGTTTGCCGTAACGTATATTGTCTTTAATACTCCCGTTGTACAGCCACGTGTCCTGCAGCACCATACCGAACTCTTTGCGCGTGTCATGGCGGGAAAACTCGTTCATGTCGTGACCGTCGATATAAATATTACCGCCCGTCAAATCGTGAAAACGCATAAGTAATTTTATAATCGTCGTCTTACCTGCGCCCGTCGGACCGACTATTGCGATTTTCTGCCCGGCTTTGATATTGGCCGAAAAATCGTTTATAACGATTTTGTCAGTGTCCTCATAACCGAATTTCAAGTGGTCGAAAACGATATCGCCTTTGATATTTTCTATGTCGTAAGTTGAAACAATTTCAACTTCTTCTTTTTCGTCAAGAAATTCAAACACGCGTTCCGCGGCGGCGATGGTCATTTGGATTTGGTTGGAAATATTCGCCATCTGCATGATAGGCTGCGTGAACGACCGCACATACATCACAAACGCCTGTATTCCGCCGATGGTTACAACGCCGTTCGACGCGAGCATCGCGCCGATTATGCATATCGCCACGTAGCCGAGGTTACTCACGAAATTCATCACCGGGTGCATCAGCCCCGACAAAAACTGCGCTTTCCATCCTGCTTTGTACAATTTTTCGTTTTCAACGTCAAATTCTTCGATTGATTTTTGTTCTTTATTAAACGCTTTTATCACGATGTGCCCGCCGTACATTTCTTCCACGTGACCGTTCACAGTGCCTAAATATTTCTGCTGACCTTTGAAATATTTCTGAGACGCTTTGACGACGACCATCACCAGCACGACCGTTATCGGAATAATACCCAGCGCGACGAGCGTCATCTGCCAGCTTATGGAAAACATCATGATAAGCACGCCGATCAATGTCGCGACAGACGTTATGATTTGCGTTATACTTTGGTTCATGCTCTGATTGAGCGTATCAACGTCGTTCGTAATACGCGACAAAATTTCGCCGTGACTTGTTTTGTTGAAGTAACTGAGCGGCAGTTTGTTGATTTTCTGCATAATTGAATTTCGCAGGTTGTATGAAACTTTGGTTGAAATGCCCGCCATCGTGTAGCCCTGTACAAACATAAACGCCGAGCTTACGATATACAAACCGATCATTAACAATAATATCCGCCCGATATATCCGAAATCAATGCCGTTGCTTCCTCCGGTAATGGCGTTTATCATGCCCCTTGCCATTTCGTCGGTGGCGTTAGCGAGGATTTTCGGTCCGATAATCGTAAAGACAGTAGAGACCGCAGCGCATATCATAACCAATAATATTTTCCATTTAAACGGCGCCAAGTATTTGAATAATTTTTTGAAACTGCCTTTGAAATCCTTCGCCTTCTCGCCGACTATCATCGCGGGAGGTCCGCCGCCGAACATGCCTCTTCTGGGTCTGTTTTGATTTCTGTTCACGCCAATTCCTCCTTTGAGAGCTGACTTTCCGCTATCTCCCTGTATTCCACGCAAGTTTTTAATAATTCCATGTGTGTGCCTTTTTCGACGATTTTCCCGTGGTCAAGTACGATTATCTGCTCGGCGTTCATTATTGTGCTCACCCTCTGCGCCACGATTAAAATCGTTGAATCGTTCGTGTACTGTTTCAAAGCCTGACGCAACGCGGAATCCGTTTTGAAATCGAGCGCGGAAAAGCTGTCGTCGAAGATATAAATCGGCGGTTTTTTGACCAACGCGCGAGCGATTGCCAAACGTTGTTTCTGTCCGCCCGAAACGTTCACGCCGCCCTGCGATATAGGCGACGTCAAGTCGAAAAACTCTTTCGCCTGCGCAATTTCGACGGCTTCTGTGATTTCACCCGTTTCAGCGTCCTCTTTACCGAATTTAATATTCGATTCCATATCGCCCATGAACAATATTCCCTTTTGCGGTATATAACCGATGTTGTCGCGGAGCGCGTGCTGTTCTACATCGCGGATGTCAACGCCGTCAATCAAAATCTCGCCCGCCGTTACGTCGTAGAAACGCGGAATCAAGTTGATAAGCGTGGACTTCCCTGAGCCGGTCGCGCCGATGAACGCCGTCGTTTCGCCGGCTTTCGCGGTGAACGATATATTCTGAAGCACGTCGGTTTCCGCGTTCGTGTAGCGGAAAGACACGTTTTTAAATTCGATATTGCCTGTTATGGTCTCGAATTTTTTGACACTTTCTTTATCTTTTATTACAAGCTCGGTGTTCAGCACTTCGTTGATACGCACGGCCGAAACGGACGCGCGCGGCAGCATTATAAAAATCATCGCAATCATTACGAACGACATTATTATTTGCATCGCGTACTGGATGAACGCCATCATGTCGCCGATTTGTATCGTTGATGCGGCGATCGCGTGCGCGCCGACCCATATTATCAAAAGCGAAATCGTGTTCATGAACAGCATCATCAGCGGCATCATAAACGCTATAGAACGCTGCACGAACCTGTTTGTGTCGGCGAGATTTTTATTAGCTTCGCCGAATCTGTTTTCTTCATGCTTTTCGTTTCTGAACGCGCGGATTACCATCAAGCCGGATAAATTTTCACGGCTGATTAAATTCAATTTGTCGATTAATTTCTGTAAAAGTTTAAATTTCGGCACTACGATGACGTACAGTAACGCTATTACGCACAGCAATAATATTACCGCCAAAGCGATTATCCAGCTCATTGAAAGACTTTTGTTTAACGCCATTATAATGCCGCCGATGCCCATTATCGGCGCGTAACACAGGATTCTTATTCCCATAACAATCATCATCTGCACCTGATGTACGTCGTTTGTAGTCCGCGTTATGAGCGACGCGGTGGAAAATTTGTCAAATTCCTCGTTTGAGAACATGCTGACTTTCGCGAAAACATCGCGGCGCAGTTTTTTCGCCACAGACGCTGATATACGCGCGGAGAAAAATCCGACGACGATTGCAATCAATGTTCCCGCTAATACGAGCAACAGCATTTTCGCGCCGGTTACGACGATATAATCCTGCTGGATTTTGTTAATATCCATGCCGAGTTCTTTATAAAACAATGAAGTGAATGCTTTCGCTACTTGGCTTTTTATTGCGCCGTCAACGTTTGCCGCCGCCGAAATGTATTGCTCGACGGGCATTTGAGACAACATTGGCAGCATTTCGTAAACGTTCGAAATGTCCATTTCCCGTGTATCTGTATCGGTCGTATTTTCCGGTGATAAATCTTGAATAAATAAA
>WREN01000185.1 GCA_009779295.1 Oscillospiraceae bacterium
TCGTGGTCGATAACCGTGATGTTTCCTATTCCTGCACGAGCCAATCCCTCAACCGCCGCGCCGCCGACGCCGCCGAGCCCGAACACGGCTACGGACGCATTACGCAACTTCTCAACCGCGTCGTCACCGATCAAGGCGCGTTCGCGGCTCAGCCAATCGGCTTGCATATCGTGCCTTCGAACGTGTCGAGCAGTTGATAACCCATCGCCACAATCTCATTGCGTATGCGGTCGGCTTCGGCGAAATTTTTATTCTTCTTCGCGAGTGTCCGCGCGTCGATCAACTCCTGGAAATCAATTTCAACCACCGCTTCTTCCTTATCCAGATTCAATCCGAATACTTCATCACATTTCAAAATAAAATCATAAATTTCGTTATTCTTCGCGTCATTCTTCGCCAGCGTCCATATGATTCCGAGCGCTTTCGGAATGTTCAAATCATCAGACACTGCTTCGTTGAAGTCATTCCTGAACTTTTCTAAATCATTAAATTCATCCGACGCGCCTTTATGTTTCTGAACCGCCGCGCGTAAATTTTTCAACGCGGTTTTCGAGCTGTTCATGCCCTCGAACGTGAAGTTCAGCTTCTGTCTGTAATGCGCGTTCAGGCAGAAATATCTGTAAACGTCCGGCTCGTAACCCATTTCGGAAAGCTGCGTAAGCGTGTAATTGTTGCCTAAACTCTTTGACATCTTACCGCCGTCAACAAGCAGGAATTCATTGTGCATCCAACACCGCACCGCCGGATGTCCGAGTAAACCCTCCGACTGTGCAATCTCGTTCTCGTGATGTATCGGAATGTGATCCACGCCGCCCGTGTGGATGTCGAACTCCTCGCCCAGAAACTTCAATCCCATCGCGGAACACTCGATGTGCCAGCCGGGATAACCCATGCCCCACGGCGATTCCCATTGCATTATATGCTCTTTCGGAGCCTTTTTCCACAATGCGAAATCCGCGGGATGCCGTTTCTGGTCGTTGACTTCAACCCTCGCCCCGGCTTGAAGATCGTCAAGTTTGTTACGCGACAATTTACCGTACCCTTCAAATTTTTGCACGTCGAAATAAATACCATCGTCAATTTCATACGTGTAACCATTTTTCTCAAGACCCAAAACGAAATCTATCATTTCAGGGATATTGTCGGTTGCTTTTGATATAATTTCAGGGCGCGAAATGTTCAATGCTTCAATATCGTGCATAAACGCTTCCGTGTAAAATTCGGCAATTTCCCACGGCGACTTTTGTTCTAACCGCGCACTCTTTGCCATTTTGTCCTCGCCTTCATCTTCGTCGCTCACGAGATGACCCACATCCGTGATGTTCATCATGTGTTTGAGCGAATAGCCGTTGTATTTCAGAACGCGCCGTAACAAATCCATAAACAGATAAGCCCGCATATTACCGATTTGGGCATAGTTATATACGGTAGGACCGCATGTGTAGATTTTGACGGTATTGCCTTCAAGCGGCGTGAATTCTTCTTTGGTTCGTGATAATGTGTTGTACAGTTTCATATTTGATTCCTCATTTGGATTTTTCTTATTATTATATTACAAAACGCGGATTTTGTAAATAGGTTATTGGATTTTTTATTTGACAGCAGGCAATAATTGGTGTATAATATATGTATTAATTCAATTTTAAAGGAGAATTTATTATGAAATCAAG
The DNA here is from genome assembly GCA_009779295.1 of Oscillospiraceae bacterium. Classification (GTDB taxonomy): domain Bacteria; phylum Bacillota; class Clostridia; order Oscillospirales; family CAG-272; genus WREN01. The sequence goes on from WREN01000185.1 coordinate 1,671, forward strand.
TAAAAAAATTGTTACGGTTTTTATCTTATTAACACTTATATTAACTTTTATTTCATGTGCAAATGATACTGATTCGAAAACCCTGTTATTTTCCCCGGTTGCCGTAAAAGATCCTGCTGATAAAATGGAGGATACCGCACTTATTGAAATGTTTGAAACAAAACTTTATGAAAATGCAAAAACTGTAATACGCTGGTATATATATGGTTCCGGTTTTGATTCAGACCTTGATTTAGATATGGACTCAACTTTTAATAATGGTAATAGCGCAAACTATGTTGAGGTTAAAGATATTAAGGATATGGCAACATTAAAAGCACATTATGAAGCAGTTTTCTCAAGCAGAATTTTAGATAAATATATATATCCAATTTTTGAAGGAGATACGCCTACATTTGTTGAGCATAACGGAAAATTATATTTTAATACAGGCGTAGCAGGCGGATTCATTGATGCACCAGATTTTACTCTTGCGAAAGTAATAAATAAGAGTACAGATACTTTTGAGATTGAAATGCCAATGGATGATCCTGATATAGGAGTTGCAGTATTCACATATAAAGCAATACAACAAAACGGGAATTGGGTATTAGATAGATATTTCTATTATACAGCCTCTTTCAATGATTAGAATTAAATCAAGACCATCCACAGGGAGAAATAAATAAAAAATGAAAAACCTAAATAACAAAAAAGCGCGCGTCCTACTCGTCTATCCCGACTACACGGACAGGGACGTTGTCGCGCGGCAAAGCGGCGGGAATTACAGCGAAGGTTTGGCTTCGATTTCCGCGGTGCTGAAAGAGGGCGGGCACGATGTGAAGCTGCTCCACCTGTTATATCTGCACAGCGAAACCGACTACAAAACCAAATTTTCATCCATGGGCGAGTTCGATATAATCGGCTTTTCCGTGCGCACGACGGCGTTTCCGGATTCGAAACTGTACATCAAGTGGACAAAGGAAGTATGCCCCGACGCGTTCATCATATGCGGGAGCTACCACGTCACGCTTGTGCCGGAGGAAGTGTTGGCGGTGGACGGCGTTGACGCGGTTTGCGTTGGTGACGGCGAATACGTGGAGCTTGAGCTGTGCGACAAGATGAGCGCCAGCGAGGATTACACGAACATCGAGAGTATCTATTTCAAAATTGACGGTAGCATTAAGAAGAATCCGATCCGCCCGCTGTTCGAAGACCTCGACCGTATTCCGATACCCGACTTTGACTTGTTCGACTATCAAAGCTTGGAAAGCGTCAAAATCAATACGGCGATTGTTATGATGAGCCGCGGATGTTTATTCTCATGCACGTACTGCGGCAACTCGCAGTTCCGTAACGTTTATCCGAACCGCAAGAAGTACGCGCGTTTCAGAAGCCCGGAAAACGGAATTTTATATCTCAAAACGTTACTTCAAAAATACCCGAACATTAAATATATCAACTTCCGCGACGCTATCTTCAATATGTACCCCGAATGGTTTGACAAGTTTATCGACTTGTATACGGCGGAAATAGGATTGCCGTTCACGTGTAACCTCCGTTTCGACGTTCTGGACGAGGAAACCGTGCGCCGCATGAAACAAGCGGGCTGCTACATGATTGAAATCGGCGTGGAGAGCGGCGATTACGAAATGCGCACGAAATATCTGAAGCGCATCATGACCGACGAGATGATGATAAACGCCAGCGAATGGCTGCACAAGCACGGCATTACCGTTTTGACGTATAATATCGTAGGCTTGCCCTATGAAGATTTGCACAAGGCATTAAAAACCGTAAAACTCAACGCACGGTTGAAAAGCGACCGTATCATTCCCAACATATTCTACCCATATCCCATGACCGAACTTTATCACATCGCGAAAGAAGCGGGCTTCGTGCCGGATGAAATCCCGCCGGACTGCCGAGTTCCGCTAAAGCAGGCACAGTTCCCCGAACATCAGGTTTTATTTGTCGCGAATTATTTTATGTATTATGTGAAAAGATATCAACGTGCGTTCAAACATAAAAATAAATTTTATGAAAATTGGCTTGACTTTTGGTTCACCGGACCGATAACCCCGAGAAAATTTTTAGTAGGCGTATATGATTTAAAAGAAAAGGGGAAATTAACTCTAAAACGGATTCTTATCAACCATTTGCCCAAACTTTATTTAAAATTACGTAACAGAAAATTAAAAAAGAAAAATTTATCATAAAACGGTTGACAAAGGAAACAAAACAGTATAAAATAATAACATATATAATATAGGGGGGTGCAGCAAATTGGCTGACGAAATTTTTGAAGATGATATCTATACTTTAACCGACGAGGAAGGAAACGAAAATAAATTCGAACTTCAGGGGAGCTTGGAACTTGACGGCGTTACTTATCTCGCACTGATGCCTATCGATGAAACAGATGATGAATTCGTTATTTTGAAAGTTACGACCGATGACGACGGAGAAGAAATCCTGATAACTATCGATGACGATGATGAATTCGATCGTATAGCTGATATTTTCCAGGATGAGTTGTTCGGTAATATAGATTACGACGAAGACGAAGAACCGGACGAAGAAGAAATATAATTTTTGAATAAAAAATATTCCTGCTTGGTGCGTGATAGATCAAGTAATTAAACCCACAAAGAGAATATTGGAGTCCGGACTTCCGAAAATGGGAATGCAGACCTCCTTGTATTTGCCTGCTTTGCCACGCTTATACAAGACGCTGGTAGCACAAAATAGCGGAGAGGACACCTACCTGGCAGACAGGGTTTTCTCAATTCTTGATTTACACGGCTCGGCGGGGTATTTTTTATTTATTGTAGAGGCGGGGAATTTATGAAAATATTAATAATGTCCGATTCGCACGGCGATGTGGATATAATGTGCGGCGCAGTTGAGAAAGAACAACCTGATATGATTATACATTTGGGCGATAGTATAAAAGACGCTGAACAATTAAATTTGAAATACCCTGATATTCGAATGTATAAAAATCCGGGGAATATAGATTCCAAAGAGGAATCTATCCAGTACGCCGAGATATACGGTAAGCGTTTCATGATGACGCATGGAAATCAATTCGCCGTAACATCAGAAAGCCCGGAAATTAATGACGAAGGTCGAGAAAAAATGATGTTACAACTATATCATAATAAAGCAGATATTCTTTTACATGGACACATATTAACCCGGCGATAAAGTCATTCGGAGTTCAAAAAGAAGTGTTAAGATAAGAAATATGGAAAAGGAATTAAACTATGAAATACGAAAATTAAGCCCCAAAGAGCAAGAGGAAGTACGCAA
>WREN01000186.1 GCA_009779295.1 Oscillospiraceae bacterium
TACAACCGTACCGTGCAGCGCGTGACCGATTTTATCGAGGGTCGCGCGAAGGGGCTGAACATCATCGGCGCGAATACGCTTGAGGAACTCGCCGAAGTTCTGGCGAAACCGCGCAAAATTATGCTCATGGTCAAAGCGGGCGCGCCCGTTGACGAGTTTATAGAAAAACTCATCCCTCTTCTCGACGAAGGCGACGTCATAATCGACGGCGGCAACTCGCATTTCCCCGATACGATCCGCCGCACGGCTTATGTAGAAAGCAAAGGATTACTATACATCGGCACGGGCGTTTCCGGCGGCGAAGAAGGCGCGCTGCTCGGTCCGTCGATGATGCCCGGCGGTTCGCCGAAAGCGTGGGAAATAGTGAAACCGATACTGCAAGCGATCGCGGCGAAAGTTGACGACGGCTCGCCGTGTTGCGACTGGGTCGGCGAGAACGGCGCGGGGCATTTCGTGAAGATGGTTCACAACGGTATCGAGTACGGCGATATGCAGCTCATTTGCGAGGCGTATCAATTGATGCGCGACTATCTCGGCATGTCGGCACAGGAAATGCACGAAGTGTTCAAAGAATGGAACACGACCGAGCTTGACAGCTATCTGATCGGCATTACCCGCGATATTCTGGCGTATAAAGACGAGGACGGTTCGGCGTTGGTGGATAAAATCCTCGACACGGCGGGTCAGAAAGGCACGGGCAAATGGACGGGAATCGCCGCGCTTGACGAGGGAATCCCGCTCACGCTCATAGGCGAAGCGGTGTTCGCGAGATGTCTTTCCTCGATGAAAGACGAGCGCGTTATCGCGTCGAAAGCGTTCGGCAGAGAAATTTCAAAATTTAACGGCACGGCAGAAAAAAAAGCGGAATTCATCGAAAGTATCAGAAAGGCGTTACTCGCTTCGAAAATAATTTCCTATGCGCAAGGCTATACGCTTATGCGTTCTGCCGCCGAAACGTACAAGTGGAATCTCAACTACGGCGGTATTGCGCTGATGTGGCGCGGCGGTTGTATCATCCGTTCGGTGTTCTTGGGCAAGATCAAGGATGCGTTCGATAACAATCCGGATTTGACTAACCTACTCCTTGACCCGTATTTTAAAGCGAAGATCGCTGAATTGGTAGCCGATTGGCGAGTCGTTGTAGTTTCGTCGGTTATGAGCGGCGTGCCTACGCCGGCATTTACATCAGCGTTGGCGTACTTCGACGGTTACCGCTGCGAGAATCTGCCCGCGAATCTGTTGCAGGCGCAGCGCGATTACTTCGGCGCACACACGTATGAAAGAATCGACAAGCCGCGCGGCGAATTTTATCACACGAATTGGACGGGCACAGGCGGCAATACTTCCGCGCAGACTTATACAGTGTAAGAAAATGAAAAAGATAATATTAATTTTAACGTTGTTAATTTTGTTCACCGCGTGTCAAAACGCGGTAAGCGAAATCAACAAGCCGAACGTAAACAACGACCAAACCGAGACCGTACCGGAAGACCCGAACGCCAAGTTTCGGGATTCCCTCGGCGAACACAGCTTCAACGGAGCGGAATTTAAAATTCAAGTATTCGAAAATGCAAGTAATAACTTATTGGTTGATACCGAAAGCGAAACCGGTGACCCGTATAACGATACTATGTACAGGCGTAACAGGGAAATCGAAGAACGGTTCAACGTCGTAATTAAACAAATCATTACGAATGACGACGCCCTGGCATAAACAAAAAGCGCGATAATCGCCGGCGATACCGAATCGTTCGACATATTTCTGGCGCGGTGTCCACACGCTTTGAACGCCTGGCAGGAAGGTTTGACGTATTCCTACGACGACATTCCGTATATCGACCTTTCGCGACCTTATTGGCTTCGGGAAGCGAATAAAACGCTCACTCTCAGGGGCAACCAATATACAGCTCTCGGAAATTTGAATATAAACGCGTATTGTTTAGCGCACGCAATTATTTTCAATAAAGCCATGGTCGTTGATTTCGAACTCGGCAACCTTTACAATCTCGTTGACAACGGCAAGTGGACGTTCAACAAAATGGAAGAATTAATGAAAGTCGTCATCGACGATATCAACGGCGACGGCGTTATGGACGAAAACGATCGTTACGGTTATTTAGCGCATCCGAAAGAAGTTTTGCCGTCATTCTGGATTGCGGCGGATACCTATTCCGTCGGAAAAGACTCGGAAGACCTTCCGTATCTCGCGATGGGCAGCGAAAAATTTGTAACTGCGTTCGATAAAACGTTCAACATTCTGTGGGACAGCGGCGCGTATTATAAAGTCGCGGGCGGGCCGGACATACCGGACAACGCGGTGAAAATGTTCGCGAACAATCAATCGCTGTTTATGGATATGACGTTCATTGTTTTGCAAAGAATCAGGGGAATGGAGACTGATTTCGGGATTATTCCGTATCCGAAACTCAACGAAGCGCAGGACGATTATGTTTCAAGGATAGAATATTATATGCCGTTCAACGTGCCGATAATCTGCCCTGACCTCGACCGGGCGGGCATAATGCTTGAGGTGTTGAACAGCTATTCGGCGACTTCGATCATCCCCGTTTTTTATGAAAATTCCTTGAAAGCGAAAGGGACGCGCGACGTTGAATCCGAATCAATGATTGATTTGATTTTCAATTCACTCGTTGTAGATATCGGCGACACTACGCTGTGCGATAAGATCCGCGACGGGTTCGTTGCGAAAATGTTCGAAACGAACGACCGGAATCTTGCATCCAAACTGGCGAGCACGGAAGAAATAATCCAAAATTTTATTGATAAAATTCCGCAATAGAGAGGTGTTGTTAATGATAGACCAAATCGAACTCAAAAACGTGAAAATAACCGGCGGTTATTTTTACGAGAAGCAGCAAATGAACGAAAACGTCACTATCCCGGCCGTGTACAAACGGTTTTACGATACGGGCAGGGTTGATGCGTTCAAACTGAAGTGGCGGAATGGTGAGCCGAATCGTCCGCACATCTTCTGGGACAGCGACGTCGCGAAGTGGATCGAAGGCGCGGCATATTCTCTGATTCACAAACGTGATGAAAATCTCGAAAACCTGATCGATTCCATCGTCGCGGACATAGAAACCGGACAAACGCCGGACGGGTATTTTAACAGTTATTATCAGACTGTCGAGTACGCGAACCGGTTCACGGTCAGGGACAACCACGAGTTGTACTGCGCCGGACATTTGATGGAGGGCGCGGTCGCGTACCATAAAGCGACGGGGAAACGAAATTTCCTCGATGCGATGTGCAGATATGCGGATCATATAGCCGATGTGTTCACCGCTCCGGACAGGGATAAAAATTTCACCACGCCCGGGCATGAGGAAATCGAACTCGCGCTCGTGAAGCTATACAAAGAAACGAATGAGAAAAAATATCTTGAGTTGAGCAAATTCTTTGTAGATACGCGCGGAACGATAAACTTAGGTACACAGCGGCAGGATCATCTCCCGTTGAGGGAACAGACGACCGCCGAAGGTCACTCCGTGAGATGTTTGTATCTGTTCGCTGGTGCGGCGGATATCGCAAGGGAATACGGCGACGAACATTTGAAAAAGGCGTGCGAAGCGGTGTTTGAAAACGTCGTGAACAAGCGGATGTACGTCACGGGCGGTATCGGCGCGAACTTTGCCGGTGAATCGTTCTCATACGATTACGATTTGCCGAACGAACTCGCGTATGCGGAAACATGTGCGTCTATTGCAATGGTTTACTTCTGTCAGCGGATGTATTTGCTGACCGGCGAGAAGAAGTACATGGACGTTATCGAGTTGCAGATTTACAATTCGGTGTTGTCGGGGATTTCGCTGTACGGCGACAGATTCTTCTACTGCAATCCGCTTGAAGTCCATCCTGAACGCAGGGATAACTATTCAAGTGACCGTCGCGCGCAATTCGCGCCGGAGTATGAACGCCCGGATTATTTTAATTGCTCGTGCTGCCCGCCTAATCTGGTGCGGTTCATTGCGTCGCTCGGGCAGTATATGTATCATGTTGACAGCGATAAAATCTATGTGAATCTATATAACTCATCCGAATTCAATTACAACGGCGTGAAAATCACGCAGGAAACGGATTATCCGCGCGACGGTAAGATTAATTTTAAAGTTTCGACAAATAAGCCTATTAATATTTTATTCCGCAAGCCCGATTGGCGAAAAGGTTATTCATTTGATAACGCCACATTACCATTCACTTCCGATGACAATGGTTATATAAATATCACGATCAGACATGGCGGCGATTATCAATTCATTCTCGATTTAGAAATGCCCGTCGTGGAATTGTACGCTAATCCGCAAATCCATTACTGCGCCGGACGCGCGGCAATCAAACGCGGTCCAATCGTTTACTGCGCGGAGGGTATCGATAACGGCACGAATCTTAAATCTGTTGTTATATGCAAAGACGCCGATTACCAATGCGAACAATCTGAAATCAATGGCAACGAAATCGTGAAAATCACTTGCGCGGCAGAATTTATGCGCGAAACGGCCGACGAACTTTATTCAACAACGCCGTTTAAAACGGAATCGGGGCGGTTGACGTTGATTCCGTATACGGCGTGGGCGAACCGAGGCAAGACTGAAATGAATGTATGGCTCCTTAAATAGAATCCCCCCGCCCTTCGGGCACCCCCCTTTAGCAAGGGGGGCAAGAAAGAAACGGCTTATCTTGTCCCCCTTGCTAAAGGGGGATGTCAGCGCCAACAACGTTGGCGTTAGACAGGGGGATTCAAAGGTTGAAAAATATTTCAACCTTTTTTTCAATATTTTCGTAATTACGTGGTATTATCTTCTCTCGGCAACCAACAACGCTGGGAAATCCTCCTCGCGCTTCTCAATAAACCTATGTCCGTAGCGGAAATCGTAGAGGAATTTGATATGAAAACCAGCGGAAAAGCGTA
>WREN01000187.1 GCA_009779295.1 Oscillospiraceae bacterium
ACCTTTTTTCAATTTGTCAAGCTCTGTCTTGGAAATCCACTCTCTGTTTCTCCTCCTCGTCCGCCCGGTGCTGTCTATGAACGCTCGCAATTCCGCTTGCTTCCGTTTCAGCCTTAGTGAGGCGGCTCCAACATCCTCACCCAAGCCCTCCAGCGCCGCGATTTCACGCTTGATTGCGCGTATCTCGCGCTCAAGCCTGCGCTGTTCTTGACTCTCCTCGTATATGCGGGCATTCTCTTCTTTATCCGGATAACCTAACTTATCATAATCAATCGGCGTTGATATGCCCTCCACGAACGCCCAGAACGTATGACGGCAGTTCACGCCTTTCAGTCCTCCTGCCGTGCCGTAGCCCGTCGCCGACGCTAAATTGTCGTATCTCCCCTGCGTGCCGTCGATGGCGTATATCTTCCCGCTCCACTCAGCGTGCGACGGGCGTTCGCCCAAATGCCGCGATACCTCCACCAGGTTGCTGCCCCATTCCCGCGCCCGCTCGATAGCGAGCAAGCCGTTTGATTGGTTCACCGTCGTCAGAACGTTCCTGCGCACCGCCACATCGATATGGTCGCGACGCTCCCATTCCTGCCCGTTCTCGCGCGTTCCGCTGTACGTTACCTGCGTGATTCCGCGTTCCGCCATATCCTTCACCGCGTCGCGCACCGCCGCGTCGAACGATTTCACCCCGGTGTACGTTTCCATGTACGCGCGGTTTACAGCCCTGTAGTACGCTTTCTGCGCCGATATCCGCGCCGAGGTGTTCGTGAAATTCAATGTCGTTTCCGCGTTGACCATAGCCGCGCGGAATATCTCCCGTATCGCCGGAGACGCGGTAAGCGGCAACGGACGAATTTGAAATATGCCTCTTTCATACGCCATTTTGTACAACGCTTCGTCATTTGCCAGCACCGCCGTTCCGGATTCCTTAATCATCCGCTCGATTTCATCCGCCGCTTTGCCTGACGCTTTCCCTATGAGCCTTACCGCTTCATCAGTCAAGCCTATCATGCCCGTCATTTTTTCATGTTCAAAATTTGTTTCAAAATCTATTTTCTTAACGCTTTTCGCGATGATCTTTATCAAATCGTTTTCAAGTTCCGTGTATATTTCTTCATATGCCAAACTCATAATTTGTCACCGGTTCCGGGTCGAGCACACGCCTCGCTTCCATTTTCGCCACTTTCGCGACAGCTTCATCCTCCGTGAGGTTGTACACCCGCACCATGTACTCAACAGCGTCTATCAGCCCGTTCTGGAACTCCATGACCGCCTGCGCCCTGATTTGCGCCGTGTCCTCTATTATGCTGTCGTCAAAATCTATCGTTACCGTTGCGTCTTCTTTGAGTTGCTTGCCGAGTATATATTTGCCGAGATAAATGATTACCCGAACAAGCTCTGTCAATACATCTTCAAGCAGAATTTCATGTTTTTTCAGTGTCCGGAACAATGTCGAATTTTCCGAAACTACTTCCGTCGCCGTCTTGACCGCGCCCTTGTTAAATTGATAATGATTCTCCCCGAACCCGCATTTCGCAGACAACAGATTTAACATCGTCTCCAACGCCGTCTCATGTTCGTCCGCGCGGATAGTCATGTCGATTTCCTTGATGAACGGCTCGTCCGTTATATCGCCCGGCATGCGGTAATATGACAAATCGTTCGGGTCGAATATCGGTTTGCCGTCAGAGAATTTCGTCGCTTCCGCTCTCACCATCACGCGCTTTTTACCGAGCAGAAACTCATTGTTGTAGCTGTCATATACCAAATCAATGCCCTTGAGTATGTCAATCGCCGTCGCGAATACCGGAATCCCTAACGGGTTGCCACCGGCAATAGCGCCGTTGTCGAGGTTGTTTGAAATGTTCAAACGGTCGATGACGAATTGACGGATATCTGTCTGCGTTTCCAGCGCCGTCAATACTTTTTCAAGTCCCGCAATCAATGTCATATCCTCAACGGGAATGAAATTCCCGTCTTCCGCTACTTTGAACAGCATATTTTCTATAACGTAATTACCGTTATTCAACGTGTGCAACTGCAAATACACATACGGCTTGTTTTCGATTATTTTACCGCTCGCGAACGCGCACTCCGTAATTCTGCCGTTCTCCCACGACAACGGATATATATTCCCCGCGCCGATGAAATTGATCTTGATTTTGCCGCCTGAAACGGAGCCGTCGTTAAATTCCGCGTCCGCCACATACGGCACATAAGCCACCGTACCGACAGCGGATTTATACTCCTGCGCTTCATTTATCATCACCCAGAACCCGTTATCCGCAAATACTTCGTTGACGAAATCTTCCGTCGTTTCGTCGTCGATGTGGATTTTGACGCGCTCGTTCATGAGCATATTTGCCCAGTCCTCGCAGACTTTTTTCCCCATGTTTAACGTCGAGCGGACGCATTTGACTTCCTGTTCTCCGTTATACACCGAATAATTGTGGAATGTTTTAACGTTGCCTCCGTACCATTGGTTCCACATATCCACAAAACTGTAGAAATCCGGATTTATTGTATTGTATCCCATTTTTTTCAAATGGTCGATGATGTTAATTTTTCATTCCTCCTTTAAAAAGCAACTTTTTCCAGTTCTTTATAAAACGGCTCAATCGCGTATTCAAACGCGTCAAGGCTGTCAATATTGCTCGTGCCGTCGTCCAGACGGACGTCTTCCGTTTGAAATTTATCGTCGTACACGGCGTTGTTGAACGCATCGATGGTCTTGACGCAGTGCCGCATGATTTTAAGCCTGCCCTGCGACATCAGCAGGTTCTCAAGCCGTATGCGCTCGTTGATTTCAAGTTTCAATGCGTTTTTGACCTGCGTTTTCAAATTTTGCTTCTCCGCAGTATGAAATAATCCTCGGATAAGTATCTGCTCCGCGCTGTCTGCTCTGGTCGTTCCGCTGCCGTAACGGTTCGTCACGGTTTTGATAAATTCCGCGTATTCCCTGTTGAGCGCGTCGGGATCGATTTCGTAAGCGATATATTTTTCATCGAGAAGAATAACCGTTCCGTTCCGCGTTATGCCGACCGCCGCGAACGTCGTCGCGGATTTCGAGCCGCCGAAGTCTACGCCGACGCTCAAAATTGATACCGGCTGTTCAAATTTGTCTGTGACGAAACGCCGGTTGTCGTCGGCGAACAAACGGTAAACAAGCCCTTCCGCGCGCACCCATTCGCCTTTGATGTAACGGCGGTGGAACGCGCCGGAATACATCCGCTCGTATTCGTCGAGTTTCGCTCGGCTTAACGACGGGTTGTCCGTCATCAGAAACCGAAGGTACAGAACTTTCTTTTCGTCGCGTTTTAAAATCCATTCCTTGTAAAACCAATGCCCCGGATTTTCAGGATTGCAGTTGAACCAGTACCGCGCTCCTTCAACGCTGCAACGAGCGATCCCCTGATTGACGAAGCTCTGCGGCATTAACGCCGCTTCGTCGAACATTATCCCCGCGAGCGTGATCCCCTGAATGAGCATGTAACTGCTCTCGTCCTTGCCTCCGAAAACGTAGAATTTATTTAACCGTTCGCCGTCCGTCACCGTCATCAGTTTCTGCGTGCGGACGTATGTAATATCATACCGTTTCCGCATGGACGGAATCAGCATGAACGGCGTAATGACGTTGCGTTCGGCGGATTGAACGGTTTTGCCGCAAACGCTGAAATTACAACCGCTGAAGTTTTCCATCGCCCACATAACGAACGAAATAATCATCGTCTGGGTTTTGCCGCTTCTGATCGCGCCGTCACAAATGATGGTGTTGTATTTTTCGCGGGTAGTTTCATCATCCCACCATTTGAGAATTTTATTTTGTTTTTTGGAAAACGGAACAAAATTCATGTTTCATCGTTCCAATCTATTTTTATACCTTTGAATGCTTCAAGCAATTTGTCGTCCTCATCGCCATACATGGCGTTGGTATTTTTTGAGTTGAAATCTTTGCTCTGCCGTCTTTTGATTTCCAGTTCCTGCTTTTTTAACTCAAGCGACGGATTTTTACCCATGAGTTCATCGCCGTATTTTATAGCGTCCAAATCGTTTTTCTCAACGATAAGTTTCATCAGACTCAACGCGGGAAGCATTTCGTTTTTGAAATTTTTCGGGTCAACGCCCATCTCTAATAATTTAGCTATATTTTTTTCTCCGCTTATCGGCAACCCCATCAAAATTTTAAAATAGTGTTCATCGATCTTTTTTTGACGGCGGTTTTTAGCACTTGTTATTCCGGCTTTTGATTGTATTTCTCTTTGTACTCTCTTTGTACGTTGATTCAACGGTATTAAATTTTCATTGTTAGCCATCCCACCACCTGCTTGTTAAATTCATTAAAAACAGAAGATGTTATCTTCTGCGCAATTTTCAATATACCCATTATATCACAAAGTTCGCGCTCTGCGTTACCCTTTTTTGTAATTCAACAGCCAAAAAAAATTTCGCCTTTTCTCATAGAACTGTCTTCTCCCGCACAGGATTTCAATGCCGCGGGCTTTCATCTGCTCGTAGGTAACGCCCGTAGTGACATTGTTGAGCAGCGGCTGATAAATTTCGCCGCCCGCTTCCAGCGCGGTCTGCTCGATTAATTCGCGTTTGCGCGACAAATTTTCAATTCTGAGCGTTTTTTCAGCCGTAGGATCGCCGATTCTGTTCGAAACGCGCCTTTTATCCGCATAGGAAGAACCCCCGACGGAACTCAAAATATCATTGATTTCGTTCTTAAATTCATCGTAACGGAGGCAAAAATTTTTCAATTCATGGTACGCGTGCGCGCTTATACGAAAATCTTTATTTGTTACAAGAACGCGCCTCCTATCTCTTAGTTTTAAAGTTTTTTAATATATTTGCTCGTGTTTTCACATGTTTCAAAAGCAAGAAACATTAACAAAATATTCATATAAATCCGGGTAAGGCTGATGCTTATCACAA
>WREN01000188.1 GCA_009779295.1 Oscillospiraceae bacterium
CATAGAAATTGGCTATTTTTTCAAGAACAGACTTTCGGTGCCATGAGGCATTATCAATGATGATTGCACTATTTAGGCGCAGATTCGGGCAGAGATACCACTCGAACCATGTTTCAAACCACAGGCAAGTGCCGCAAAAAACACAAAATCACGGTTAAAAAAAGTGTATGAGATACTCAGAGCGTTGCGAGATAAAACGCGCAGCATATCAAGCCCGAATCGCGGAAATACCGGAAGAAAGTATAGTCTATGTTGATGAGTGCGGTATAGACGAGCATCTAACACGCATATACGCAAAATCGCCTGCCGGAGTTCCTGTCTACGGTGACGTAAGGGGACGGAAGTTCGAGCGGACAAACATCATCGCGGGGAAATGCGGCGGAAAGATAGTTGCTCCGGGTGAATACAAAGGTTTTACCGACCATAAACTGTTTGAACTATGGTTCTGTGAAGCGTTACTCAAGGAAGTCAGTACCGGTAGCTTCATAGTGTTAGACAACGCTACTTTCCATCGAAAAAAGGTTCTTACCGCGCTCGCTGAGAACGCTGGTTGCTCCGTTATTTTTCTGCCGCCGTACTCACCAGACTTCAACCCTATTGAAACCGAGTGGGCTAACTTAAAGACTTTCATCAGAAACTATGGCTCTACATTTCCTTCCATTTCTCTTGCTATCTATCTCTATTTTATTGTTCCTTAACTATATTATGAAGAAATTGTCCATCCGCAGCTTATAAATTCGTTCACAAGACATTCCGTATTACCGCCTTTTCGCTGACTCCCCGATATTCCGACTACTTTAAGCATTTATTAAACTATCTCCTGACTTTCTTTGTCCTGCTTTTCCGATTGTAAAACCTTCAATTCCTCTATAAAAGTTTCCGCGTCTTTAAATTCTCTGTAAACAGACGCGAATCTCACATACGAAACTTCGTCAAGTTTGCGCAATCTATCCATAACCATTACGCCGATTTCAGAAGACAAAAATTCTTTTTTCAACGAATTATGTATTTCTGACTCAATTTCGGAAACAACATCTTCCAATTGCTCGATTGTTACCGACCGTTTATAACACGCTTTCACGAGTCCCGACAACACTTTACTTCTGTCGAATATTTCTCGTCTCGAGTCTTTTTTGATGACGATGACCGGTACTTCGTCAATTATTTCATATGTAGTAAATCTACTCTGACACCTTTCACATTCCCTGCGACGTCGTATGCTTGAATTTTCTGTCGGGCGTGAATCTACAACTTTACTATCTTTATAACCGCAGCTTGGACACTTCATAAACAAAACCTCCACAACAAATCAACATATGATATATTATACCATATGTTGTGTAAATTGTAAAGAGGTTTACTATATTTTGTTTATCGAATTTTTTCAAATTTCACTTATGGAACAACTTGTTCGTATTATAATGCGGTTCGCACGTAAGGTTGATCCCCAGTTTTCGGTACGTATCTTCGTCAACCTGTGCGAGGATGACCGTCGAATGTGCCTCACAGCCGCGCAATTTTTCCAATTGCCGGGTCGCGAGTTTCGAATATTCATTCTCTGAGGCGCTAATCGACAGCGCTATCAACGCTTCGTCCGAATGTAACCGCGGGTTTTTGTTCCCTAATATCCCGACTTTCAGCTTTTGTATCGGTTCGATAGCTTCCGGCGCGATCAAATGTATGCTCTTGTCAATATTCCCCAACGCTTTCGTCGCGTTCAGCAACGCCGCAGAAGCCGCTCCCAACAGTTCCGAGTTCTTACCCGTAATGATCCGCCCGTCAAGCAGTTCAATCGCTACAGCCGGTTGATCGCCTGTTTCCATCGAGCGTTTGATCGCCGCTGGCACGACTTTTCGGTCGTCAACGGAAATGTTCGACTGCTTCATCAGCAATTCTATTTTAGACACCGCGCCCGACGTTACCCTTCCGCGCTTGAGGTCGCACATTGTCAAAAAATATCTCCTGATAATTTCATCATATGCGGCTTTACAAACAAGTTCATTGTTACAAATACAATACCCTGCCATGTTCACACCCATATCAGTCGGAGATTTGTAAGGACTGATTCCGGTAATGTTTTCAAAAATAACGTTCAATACCGGAAAGATCTCAACGTCGCGGTTGTAGTTGACTGCCGTTTCGCCGTAAGCGTCGAGATGATACGGATCGATCATGTTGACGTCGTTTATATCGGCCGTCGCGGCTTCATAAGCGAGATTCACCGGATGTTTGAGCGGGAGATTCCAAATGGGGAAAGTTTCAAATTTCGCGTAACCCGCCTTGACTCCGCGCTTGTTTTCGTGGTATAATTGGGAGAGGCAAGTCGCCATTTTCCCGCTGCCTGAACCCGGCGCGGTAATCACGACGAGAGGCCGCGTCGTTTCGATGTAGTCGTTCTTGCCGTAACCTTCGTCGCTCACGATAAGGGCAACGTTGTACGGGTAGCCGGGAATGATGTAGTGCATGAACACTTTGATTCCCTGCGTTTCGAGCCGCGACTTGAACAACATTGCCGACGACTGTCCGCGGTACTGCGAGATCACCACGCTGCCGACGAACAGCCCTATCTCTTGGAAAGAGTCGATAAGGCGCAGTACATCGGTATCATATGTAATGCCGATATAGCTCCGCATACGGTTGTTCTCAATGTCCTCGGCATTGATAACGATGACGATTTCGCAGTCACCGGATAATTTTTGCAGCATTTGCAATTTGCTGTCCGGTGCAAATCCGGTCAGAACGCGCGCGGCGTGGTTGTCGTCGAACAGTTTTCCGCCGAATTCGAGATACAGCTTGCCGCCGAAGTCGTCAATACGCTTGCCGATTTGTTCGGATTGCAGTTTTATATATTTGTTATTATCAAAACCGATTTCTGTTACCATTTGTTACCTCCTACCACCCCGTCAATGCTACGCATTGCCACCCCTCCAAGGAGGGGAATGGGACTGTGGGGAAAATTCCCCTCCTTGGAGGGGTGCCGACAACGTCGGCGGGGTGGTTCCGTTACTATAATACCACAAAATTAAAATTTCGTCAAGGTGAAAATGTTATGAATAACATAAATCCATTTAAATTTTCCGATACAAATAAACGCTATCACACGTTCGATTACTTCTACCGAAACAAATTCGGTTGCAAGTGCGTTAAAATCCCGCTTGATTGCGGATTCGGGTGTCCGAGCAGGTGTACGTATTGCAATATCAAAAACGATAGGGAGATTATCCCTATCGTCGATCAATTCGAAAAAGCGAAAATTCAATACAAACCAAAATGGCCCGGCGACGTAAAATATATTGCGTATTTTCAAACGGGCACAAACACATACGCTCCGGTTGACGTTTTGCGAAAGTTGTATTACGAAGCTATAACCCTGCCCGATGTGGTCGGGGTGAATATCGCGACCAGAGCGGATATACTCAGTGATGAAGTTGTCGAATTGTTGCGCGAGATTGCAGACGTCACATATCTCACGGTTGAGCTCGGTTTGCAAACGATACATGACGTTACCGCCGAGAGTACCAACAGACGGCACACGTTCTCGGATTTTTTGGAAGGATTTCTAAAATTACGCGGAATCAACACGTGCGTACACATAATTAACGGGCTTCCGGGCGAAAATAAAGATATGATGCTGCAAACCGCCGCCGCTGTTGCGGATTTGCATCCTGCGTGCGTGAAGATACATTTACTGCATGTATTAAAAAATACTGTACTTGAAACACAGTATTTTAACGGTGAGTTTGAAGTTTTGAGTTTGGAGGAGTACGTCGATATAGTCGTGGCGCAGCTGGAAATCCTGCCGCCGGAAATCTACATCGGGCGCATTACCGGCGACGGTCTTGAATCCGAATTGGTTGCGCCGCTTTGGCCGCTGAAAAAGTTTGTGGTGATTAACGAAATTGATAAACGGATGGTGAACTTGGATACATGGCAGGGTCAATCCGCCCGATAAAAAGTATTACGCCCGTTATCTTTGGCTTTGTATAATGATTCACCGGCGGCTTTCATGGCTTGTTCGGCGTCTTCGCTGTCCTCTGGTATCTTTCCGATCCCAACGCTAAGTGTAAATTTAAACGTTCTCCCGCTCCATTTGACTTCCTCGTCCGCGAACGAAATAATGTTTTTAGCGATTTCCTCCGCAACATTTGAATCGTTCGACCCGGTAATAACGCCGAATTCTTCCCCGCCTAACCGAAGTTTCAGCATACCGGGTTTGACGCTGCGATCGATGCGCGAAGCGGTTGCCGCTATCACGGCGTCGCCGGCTTCGTGCGAGATATTAATCGTTTATCGGCTTCAAATGGTCGATATCGATGAGCAGAAAATATGTTCCGCGCGCGGACAATAACTTCTCGCTATGTTCGTCCAAACTGTATGTTGTCATAATATTACCTCCTTCCATAATAATAAATTTAGGAAATCTTGCGGGAAAATGCGGTTTGCGTTTTCTGTATTCGCTCGGCGGCATGAGATATTGTTTCTTGAACGCGCGCGAAAAACTCTCCACCGAGCCGTATTGGTACAGGAACGCGAGTTCCGTTACACTTGCGTTTTCCCGAACGAGCGCGTCCGCTGCCCGGCACAGGCGCCGCTTCATTAAATATTCTCCCGGCGAGCAGTTGAACACGCGGGAAAACAATTTATAGAGGTAGGAAGGCGATACGAACGCCGCCGCTGCCACTTCCTCAAACCTGATGGCTTCGGTCAGATTTCGCTCAATGAATTCAACCGCAAGGACAAGCGAAAATATCGACGTCATTCCTATTAACCCGGCGATAAAGTCATTCGGAGTTCAAAAAGAAGTGTTAAGATAAGAAATATGGAAAAGGAATTAAACTATGAAATACGAAAATTAAGCCCCAAAGAGCAAGAGGAAGTACGCAA
>WREN01000189.1 GCA_009779295.1 Oscillospiraceae bacterium
ACGTAACCGAAATCGAAATATCTTCCCGCGAGTATCATGTCAAGTATTTCCGTTGACGTATCGTCGCGCGCGTATTTAATTTTAAACGCTACGTCATACAACGCCGGAACAACTTGCTTGTATGTTTCCGCGTTCAACGCCTCAATTATGATCGAAGTGAATTCCGGATCGCTTATCGTCAGCGGAACGGCCATAACGTCGTGCGCTCCGTCAGCCATCGAATAATACGCCGGCTGCTGCTCGTTCCATTTCGGATACGGAATGATTCCGTAGTCGTATTCATAATCGCGGTAACTTGACGAACCGCCAAATAAATTGTTAATAAATAAAACCCTTCCGTCTTTCCATATCCCTCCGGTTACGCCCCATGTTTCAGGATATGAACCAATATTATTCCAGAAGAAATCATGTAACTTTTCAATGATAGCAACAGTCTTTTCCAAATTGACTTTCATTTCCGGAATACCTTCGCTGTTCCGCTGCATAACGGGGTTATCGAATCCATACTGATATGCTACAGCACCGCTGTAATAATCTGTCGAAAATCCGTAAAGATCATCTGCATCTCTTTGACCGTCGCCGTTCAAGTCAGTATATACGTCTTTGACAATTTCATTCAAACGGTCTATAGTCCATTTACCGTCGTTGACGGTTTTATATAAATCCTCTATTTGATATGTTTCCGCCATAGCCTTATTGAAATACATGCAGTATGTAAACCTGAGCACGGACAGACAATACTCGCCTATCATAACATATGAATGGTTTTTAACGGACAACGTATCTCGCGCGTTTCCGATATACCACGGCTTGTCAAGATTCACATACGGAAGGGCATTGAACCAGTCAACGAAATTTCCGTCGATCGACGCGCTTCCCGTCTCAATAGCCTGTGCGAGTATTAAATCATATACATCCTCATTCGCTAAAACCGTGTTCTTCAGTTTTGTGTTCGGGTCGCCGCTAACATGGTCAACTTCCAGCCTGACGTTAAACCTGTCCTCGACGGTCATATTCCGGAAGTAAACGGCGTCCTTGACGACGTCGCCGGATTCTTCGAGACCGATACCGATGTCAGCCACAAAATCCGCCCTCTCGCGGGCTAAAACCGTAAACACCCTGCCGTTATAGTTCTTCTGCGGCAAATCGTCCGATACCCTTCTCCGCGCGTCAATATCGTCAACTTCCTCTTCGATATTTTCGCCGTCCGCTCTCGCAGTCGTATCGCCCGAATTACCCTGATCAGCCGCACAAGCCGCTATACAGCCGATAAACATAATCGCAACCAGAATTAAAGATAATAACCTCATTTTTTTACACCTCAATTAAATTTTATTCATCAAGCGCCAAATAGCCTTCAATTACTTTGGTATAATGTGTAAGAGCCTGCTTTTCAACCGAAGTATATAACGACATATAATCGGTTTTTTTGGTAGATAATAACGATTGTATCAGGAACGCCACGCCCTGCCCGCCATGATATACGTACCCGAAATCGAAATATCTTCCCGCGAGTATCATATCGAGTATTTCATTCGCCATATCGTCGCGCGCGTATTTAATTTTAAACGCAACGTCATATAAAGCCGGAACGACCTGCTTGTATGTTTCCGCATTCAACGCTTCGATTATGATCGAAGTGAATTCCGGATCGCTTATCGTAACAGGAACACCCATAACGTCATGCGCTCCGTCCGACATCGAGTAATATGCCGGCTGCTGCTCGCTCCATTTCGGATACGGAATAATTCCGTAGTCGTATTCATAATCACGGTAACTTGAAGAACCTCCGAACAATCCGTTAATAAACATTACCCTGCCGCCCTTCCATATCCCTCCGGTTACGCCCCATGTTTCAGGATATGAGCCTATATTATTCCAGAAGAAATCATTTAACTTTTCGATAATAGCGACCGTTTTTTCAAAGTTGACTTTCATTTCCGGAATACCTTCGCTGTTCTGCTGCATAACGGGGTTATCGAAGCCATACATATACGCTACTGCCCCGCTGTAATAATCTGTCGAAAATCCGTATAAATCATCAGTATCTCTTACACCGTCGCCGTTCAAGTCCGTATAAACATCCTTTACGATTCCGTTTAAACGGTCTATAGTCCATTTACCGTCGTTGACGGTTTTATACAAATCTTCCACCTGATATATTTCCGCCAGTGATTTATTAAAATACATACAATATGTAAACCTGAGTATAGACAGGCAATATTCGCCTGCCATCAGGTACGAATGGTTTTTAACGGACAACGTATCTCGCGCGTTTCCGATATACCACGGCTTGTCAAGATTCACATACGGAAGGGCATTGAACCAATCAACGAAATTTCCGTCGAGTACGGAACCGCCTGTTGCAATAACATGACCTAATATCAGATCATATACATATTCATTTGCTAAAACCGTGCTTTTTAATTTTGTGTTCGGGTCGGCAACGTGATCGACTTCCAATTTAATATTGAACCGTTCCTCAATAGTCATGTTCCGGTAATACACTGCGTCCCTGACGACGTCGCCGGATTCTTCAAATCCGATACCGATGTCAGCCACGAAATCCGATCTGTCACGCGCAATAACCGTAAAAACCTTGCCGTTATAATTCTTCTGCGGCAAATCGTCCGGAACCGCTTTCCGCACGTCAACATCTTCAACTTCTCCGATATTGTCGGAATCCTGCTTCGTAACTGTATCGCCCGAATTACTCGGATCAGCCGCACACGCGGCTATACAACCCATAAAGATAACTACAATCATAGTTAAAGATAATAACCTCATTTTTTACACCTCAATTTTATAATATACTCAGATCATATTGAATTTTACCATATCAAGGTTTGAATTTTCGTTCCCCATCAAGATCATAGAAGCAAAAGTTGAAATAAGTGAAACTTTATATTTTCCGTTTTTCTGTTTGTCAACACTTTCAATATTATATTTTACACCTTTGTGTAAGACCTGTACGTATGTAGACTTGTTGAACATACTGCTGCTCGCCCGCAGCTTTTTAATCATTTCGTCCGTCAATATTAAATCGCAAAGCCCCACTACCTCTACATTGATTCTGTTAGGGCGTTTTGTCATCTCCGAAATAGTCAGCACATTGTGCGGTACTTTTGTCCTCATTATGGCACTTACCTTTCCATATAATTATTTGGAGAAGCTCTTAAATGATATTATTAAATTTCCACAATCATTATATCATATTTATCGTTCCTTTGTCAATACAATATAAAATTTTGTAACAACGCAATATAAAATCCGTCTGTATTGTCGTCGCACGGAAACAAAGTGCGTTCTTCCATCACTTTAAAGTTACTATTCGATTCAATAAAATGTTTGACGACATCTTCGTTTTCCGCGGTATTTAAAGTGCAGGTAGAATATACAATCCGTCCGCCGTTTTTTACATATCTTGATGAATTATTTAGAATTGTATATTGAAGTTCCGGGAGTTTCGATATTTCTTCTTCCGTTTTGTAGCGTATTTCAGGTTTCTTCGCGATAACGCCCAATCCCGAACACGGAACGTCACAAATGACTAAGTCCGCTATGTTTTCAAACTCGGGATTGAAAACCGTTCCGTCAATTTGGCGCGTTTCGATTATTTTTATACCTAACATATCCGCGCTTTTTTCAATTAATGACAGTTTATGCAAGTCGCAGCTGATAATCCTGCCTTTGTTGTTCATCTGCATTGCGCACGAAAAACTTTTACCGCCCGGCGACGCGCATACGTCAATGACGGTTTCGCCCTCTTTGGCTCCGCTCATTATACAGCAGATTTGTGATGCTTCGTCTTGGATGAAAAATGATCCGTCAAATTCCGGAAGTGAAAAAACTTTAATTCCGAACGGTGATAATTTCGTTTTTGTACCTTTTATTTCATCGCGTGTAATTTTCAAAGTGTTCACCCGCAAAGTGATGTCAGGCGTTGTATTGACAGATTCCAATAACTTTTCGGCGGTTTCCGCGCCGTATTGTTCCGTCCACATCCTGCAAAGCCATTCAGGGCACGAATGTTTGACAGAAAGATTAGGGTAGATAAGTTCGTTCCTGCACGCGTTACGCAGTATAGCGTTCACAAAACCCGATGCGCTTGTGTAACCGTTCATTCGGCACAGTTTGACGCTTTCATCGCACGCCGCGCTGTTTGGAACCTTATCCATGAACATGATTTGATATAACCCGAGACGCAGAATTTGCAAAACGGTTGGGTCGATCTTACCGATCGGTTTGTTTGAAAACTGCGCGATGAAATAATCGAGCGTGATCCTGCGTTGGATAACTCCGTACACCAGCGCCGTAAAAAACGCGCGGTCAATATCCGTGAAATTGTATTTTTTTATCGCCGCGTCAATTTCAAGATTCGAATATTTTTTACTTTTTTCGATCCGCTCAAGGGAAATCAAAGCCGCGTTCCTGACTTCATTTTTCATCTTCGACGCGACCTTCCTGATATTATTAATAAACGCAAGAAATTGCCTATCGAAACAACCAACGCCGCGACATATGTCAGCGCGGCGGCAGTCAAAACCTTTTTTGAACCGCGCAGTTCATCATTGCTTAATGTGTTACTGTCGGTTAACGCTTTTAACGCTCTGCGGCTCGCGTTGAATTCTACCGGCAATGTAACAAACTGAAACAGGGTAACGAACCCGAACAAAATTACGCCCAAATATGCGAGTATCGGATATGACAGGAATATACCGAGCAGTACCAGCGGCCAAGCCAAAGATGAGCCGATGTTCGTCACGGGAATGATTGCGGCGCGGAGTTTCATTGGGACGTAGCCTTTTGCGTATTGCAGCGCGTGACCGACTTCGTGCGCGGCGACGCCAATCGCCGCCACCGAACG
>WREN01000190.1 GCA_009779295.1 Oscillospiraceae bacterium
ATGATCGACCTGCAGAAGAAGCATGCATATGATCTGTGGAATCACTTCAACCCGTACACCGGACTCAAATACAAAGACGATCCCGTGTTCGCTATGGCTGAAATCATCAACGAGAACGACTTGTTCTCGCGTAAATTCGAGCATGAGCCATATATCACCGAATTTCGCGGGCTGTTCCGCGCGTGGCTTGACGCGAACAACATTGAGTACGACGCGGAAAACTGTAACCTCGACGAGTACGCTGAGCCGCTCGTAACGTTCAAGATCCATGTTCAGGAAACCTACTACAACGAAATGATCGATTTCATGCGTTCGTTCGGCGTTAAGCTGCCGATCACGGGCACGAACTGGACGATTAACGACGCTAATATGAAGGCGCAGCTCGTAACGGATTTCACGGACAGCCATACGTATTTCTACGACTGGCGGTGGGCTGAACACCGTACGTACAACGTAGCCATCACGCAGGTACCTGACCCGGCGTTCTCGAATCTCGCACGGGCAAGATACGTCAACAAACCGTTCTTCGTTTCGGAATGGGATATGCCGTGGTCGAACGAATACCGCGCGGAGAGTCCGATTTATTTCGCGGCGGTCGGCGCGTTCCAGAACTGGGCGGGATTCACGATCCACACGTATGCGTACGGCACGCGGCTCGACCAGATGAACATCATCGGCAAGGAAGTATCATCGCTGACGATCGGCGGAGTACATTACCGCGAGGGTATCTTCAGCACGTGGAACGACCCGGCAAAGTTCGGGTTGTTCTACCACAGCGCGCTGATTACGCGCCGTGCGGACGTAGCGCCGTGCAAAGAAGTTAAAACGATTAAAGTGGGTAATAACGCTAATACAGCGTTCCCCGGCGCGTTTGAATACTGCGGGATCCGCGCCGATGTGTCGGATAACACAGACGTTGACGCGAGTGATTCGATCGCTGATATGAGTACAGGCGAAATTCGTTCGGTGGACGGGCAGTTGTACCGCAACTGGAAGGATAACTACGGCTATGTTGATACCCCGCGCACGAAATCAGTGTATGGATTTCTGGCAAAGAATGGCAAGATGGAGCTTGACGGATTGAACGTAGATTGCGCAACGGATTTTGCTGTGATCGCGATGTCGTCGCTGACTGACGACGCGCTGGACGAAACAGATAACATCCTGCTTACGACGGGCGGCCGCGCTCGTAACACCGATGCGATATTCGACGGCGAGGTGATGTTGGACTATGGCAAGCCACCAATCACAGTCGAAGTTATCGAAGCGGAATTCGCGCTGAAAACCAAATACAAAGATATGAGCGTTTGGGCGATCAACGCAGAGGGGTTCTATACGGGCAAACTCCCCGCGACGTACGAGGACGGATATTTGAAATTCAAAACGAGCGAAAAATGGGCGCCGAGCTTGTATTATCTGATTGTTAGAGAATAAAAAATTTAAAATTGAAAGAAGAGGGACGATAAACGCATTTATGCGGAAAACATCGTCCCCTACTTGATTTGTTCGTTCATTTGTGGTATAATTGTAAATGGGAAGGTTGAGAAAAGTGTTTAATTATATTATTGAAAGTATTGTTAATATGAATTTATGGCTATATATATTTGCGGCCATAACAGGGATATTTATAACATTAAAAAATTTCAAACAAGATAAAACAAGAAAAGTAAACCTCGTTTGTTTTGTTATTGTTATGATATTAGGCGCATTGACAATTATTTCGTTTATATCATTTTTAATATTCAGAATTTGGTATTTTGGAAATCTTGGCAATGCGGCAACTGATATAGTTGAATTAGGAATCTTTTTATTTACATCAACAAGATTATTAGCGTTTTTCACCATCATCTTTGCTATAACAAGATTATTAATCTTATCTCAAATCAAAAAGAAACAATAAAATAATAAAAGGAAGTATTTAAATGACCATAAAAGTTGCGTTGATACAAATGAAAGTTGTTTACGACGAAATGAACGCAAATCTCGAACACGCGGAAGAATTGTTGAACGAGATCGACGAACCGTTTGATATAGCCGTGCTGCCGGAATGTTTCGATTTAGGCTGGGCGAACTCTAACGCGCTTGATTTGGCTAACCCGAAAGTTGTTACGGAACGTTTATGCAGTTTGGCGAAAGAGAAGAATATCCACATTGTTGCGGGTGTAACTGAAAACCTTTACAACGCGGCGGTTTTGATTGACGATAACGGCGTTATCATCGGCAGGCACTATAAAATCAACACACTGACGGATGTGGAGTATATGTTTTCGCAAGGAACGAGCATTTCCGTGTTTGACACGAAATTGGGCAGAATAGGTATTCCCATCTGCGCGGATTGCTTTATTAAGACGATTTATATTCCGGAAGCGATGGCACGGATGGGGTGCGATTTGATTCTTTCGCCGTGTTCGTGGGCGGTTGACAGCGATTTTCTCGCGAACGGTTATGTTTACGGCGACACGTGGATAGTTCCCTACACGCAAATCGCGCAGACTTATAAGATTCCGGTAGTTGGCGTGAGTAACGTCGGCAAAGTGACGTGCGGAGTTTGGAACGGTTGGTCCTGTATCGGTAATTCGATAGTCGTTACGGCGGATTGCGATGTTATTTCTTTGCCGTTCGGCGAGGACGCGGAATGTGTAAAAATAATTAATTTATATAACGGAGGATAAATATATGTCAAAAGTTTTATTTGCCCCAATGGCTTACAGTAAATACGAGGCGGCGCAAACGCTGCCGGAAAAATTCTCACGCCTGCTGAAGAAAACCGGATTAGCTGAGAAAGTAAATGGAAAATCGGTCGCCATCAAAATGCACGTCGGCGGCGGAGTGAATTATTCGACGATTCCGCCCGTGTTCGTCAAAAAATTGGTGAAATTCGTCCAAGATAACGGCGGCGATTGTTTCATCACCGATCACGGCGTTCAGCACAGACATCCCGAAGACCGCGGTTACACGGAGTTCGCTCTGGGCTGCCCGATACTCGACGACTGCGGACATCTCAACAAATATTTCTACACGAAGAACGTGGAGTTTAAGACGTTCAAACATGTTGACATTGCCGGATTAATACATGACGCGGACTTTCTTATCGATTTCTCGCACGTCAAAGGACACGGCGCGTGCGGATTCGGCGGCGCGTGCAAGAATATCGCGATGGGGTGCGTTACAGACCGCACAAGGCATGAGATTCACGCGCTCGAAGGCGGGCTGATTTGGGATAAGGACAAGTGTATCCACTGCAACGACTGTATCGAGTCGTGCAACCACCACGCGAACAGTTTTAAAAACGACGAGTATTCGGTGTTCTACCACCATTGCACGAATTGCCAGCACTGCGTGAAGGTTTGTCCGACCGGCGCAATCACACTCGACGACAACAATTACGAGGATTTCCAAACGGGTATGGCGCTGTGTACCAAAACGGTGGTCGAAACGTTCAAGCCGGAAAACGTTTATTACATCAACGTGCTGACTTCGATTACCGCGCTGTGCGATTGCTGGGGGCTGACCACGCCGTCGCTTGTGCCGGATATCGGCATCATGGCGAGCGCGGATATTGTGGCGATTGAGGCGGCTTCGATGGACGCGATAAAGATGGAGGATTTAATTCCGGTCGGGATTCCTGAGGGCTATGAGCTGACCGGACACGGGCATTTGTTTGAGCAGTTGCACGGGAAGAATCCGTATACGCAACTTGATAAGCTGGTGGAGCAGGGGCTGGGCGAGAAGGGGTATGAGTCGGAGCAGGTGATGTGAGGTATGACAATAGATAAAAATTTAATAATAATTTCTTTAGTTACAGTTATAGTCGGTGGATTTTTTGCACTTTATCAATGGAATTTTTCAAACAAATTAAAAAGAGCCGAATATATTAACCAAATAATTGAAAAACTTCGATTCGATAAAGAAATGGCACAAACAATGTATAAAATCGATTATGGAATTCCATTTTATAATAAAGATTTCCATAATGGCAATTCAGAATTAGAATTTGCGATAGATAAACTTCTTTCTTATTTATCGTATATATGTTATTTAAAACGAACCAGAAATATAAGCATAAAAGAATTTAATGTTTTGCACTATGAAATTATACGTGTATGTTCTTCGTTTGAAATTCAAGCATACTTATGGAATTTGTATCATTTTTCTAAAAAATGCAATACAAAATGTTCATTTGAATATTTAACTTCATATGGAATTGATAATAATATTTTCCCAAAAGATTTTACAGATATTAATAATTCTATGTACCCAAAAAATTTAAATTTTTGAATTCATTATTTTTTAACCACAAAAAAATCCGCTGATGAAGCGGATTTTTTCTATATATCACATCAATATTTCCACGTACTCAGCGGGCAATTCGTCACACATTCCTCGGCTGTACCGGGGCGGTGTTTGAGCGTACTGTTGCGTTTCCGCAGCGTTTCCGCCAACTCCTCCTTGGAAATATCGCCGTCCGCGCCGGGCATGAAGTCGTCGTCCGAGCCCAGATATCCAAAGCCGTCGCGGTTTGTGAGCGCGTATCTGCTCGCCCACTGGCAGAACAGCGTGTTCAACGGAACGTAATCGAACGTGTTCCCGTCGATTGACAGCGTAATCTTCTCGTCGTACTTCAGCGCCTTCATCGGACACGAAGCGATACATTTCTGACAGTCGGCGCACTCGTCGGCTTGGATCGTGTTGCTCAGCACGCTATCCGCCGGAAGAACCGCGTCGGTAACAACGCAGATAAACCGCTGGTTGATCCCGTACTGATCCGTGTACAGATTGCCGTTGTATGTGATTTCGCCGATACCC
>WREN01000191.1 GCA_009779295.1 Oscillospiraceae bacterium
CGGAATGAACGATCATGTCGCGAAACCTGTGGATTTTGATATATGTTTGCAAATGGTAAATAAATATTGTAAAGAAAGCGGTGTAAATTAAACACAAAATGAAAAACAAAATCAAATTTTTAGCGATGTTTTTATGCGTTATTACCCTGTTCAGCTTATTTGCGGCGGGGTGCAGTTTCAGTTCAACCAAGAAAATCGGAGTTTCCATGCCTTCAAAAAACTTGCAGCGTTGGAATCAGGACGGCGAAAATATAAAAATCCAGTTGCAGGCGAAGGGATATGAAGTCAATCTGCAATTCTCCAACGATGACATTGGCGAGCAAATCGAGCAAATCGATTCGATGATAGAGGATGGATGTAAGGTGCTGGTAATTGCTGCTATCGACGGACCGGCGCTTAAGGACGTATTAAAAAAAGCGGCCGATAAAAAAATCAAAATAATATCTTATGACCGTTTAATTTTGGATATTCCGGATATTGATTATTATGTCACTTTCAACAATTTTGACGTAGGCGTTCTGCAGGGCGAGTACATTGAAAAGGCGCTTGACCTTAAAAACGGTGCGGGTCCTTTCAATATCGAGATATTTGCTGGTTCGCCGAACGACAATAACGCGATATTTTATTACAACGGCGCGATGAGCGTTTTACAGCCGTATATAGATTCCGGAAAACTTGTCGTCAGAAGCGGCGAAAAAGATTATGATACGACGGCAATTTTGAATTGGGTATCTGAATCGGCGCAGCAGCGGATGTCGAAATTATTGAACGCTCACTATAGCGGCGGTACGAAACTGCACGCGATTTTATCCCCCAACGACAGCCTTGCCATAGGGATCATATGGGCGCTCCGCGCGGTCGGTTACGGCAAAGACGGTAAAGATTTCCCGATATTGACCGGACAGGATTGTGATAAAGAGAATGTGACCGCCATGTTAAACGGCGAACAATCGATGTCGGTGTTTAAAGACACGAGGACATTGGCGGCGCGGACAGTCGAAATGATCGACGATATCATCGTCCGGAAAACCGCCGATACAAACGATTCGAAAACTTATCACAACGGCGTTAAAATCGTGCCGACTTACATATGTACGCCGATAAGCACGGATAAAGAAAATTACAGACAGGTATTGATCCACAGCGGTTATTATAAAGAGTCGGATTTCCAGTAAAAAAACTATTGACAAATCGGAAATAAAGGTATATAATATAGATATTAAAAATATATATCTTGGAGAGGTGATATTCATGAGTACCAATAACCCGCGAAGTAAATACTTCTCACGAAGTACATACTTACATATAATAATGACGGACGTGAATATCATGTCGCTTGGATAATTACGTAAAAAATTTTTCCGTCATTATTTGTAATGACGGATTTTTTTATGTCAATAATTTTTAAAAATAAATTTTTTAGAAAAAAGAGAGGTGGAACGAAATGGAATCCGGAAGTTTATGCAGCCCTAATTCTGACGGGCGGCACCGATGTAGCGCGACGAGTGAAAATATAAAACGGTTTCATTTCGCCGCCATAAAAATGATGTAACCCTTCTATAATTATGTGGGCTGTGCCTTCCACAAGCATTTACTTATTATTATCAAGGAATGGAGGCGCAAACCAATGAATTTAATGAAAAATCTAAAACCGCACAACAATACCAATATTAAAAATAATACTCCCGCTGAAATCGCCCGTCAGGAAGAAATCAAAAAGAGATTGAATTTCGCCGTCGGCGCCGAATTGAAAGACCTGTACAAAAAATTCGGAACCACTGACGACGGATTGCTCGAAGTGCTGATTGACGCTTACCGCGGGCGGTACGGAAGGAATAAAATTACTCACGGCAAAAAAATCTCGATATTCCGACGCATAGCGGACGCATTTATAAATCCGTTTACGGCGATACTGTTCGTATTGGCCGTAGTTTCGGCGTTCACGGATATTATCTTAGCGGCTCCCGGCGAAGCTAACCCGATGACAGTTATCATAATTTTGACAATGGTCATAATATCCGGAATCCTGCGTTTTGTACAGGAGCTGCGGAGCGGTAATGCGGCGGAAAACCTATTGAAAATGATCAAAACGACGACGGCGGTTCAGCGTCAGGAAAACGGAAGGGAAGAAATCCCGTTCGAAGAAGTCGTCGTAGGCGACCTCGTGCATTTGGCGGCAGGCGACTTGATCCCCGCCGACATGCGCATAATCCGTGCGAAAGACTTATTCATCAGCCAATCCGCGCTCACGGGTGAAAGCCTCGCCGTTGAAAAGATCGCGGATAGTCAGAAAGATTATACCGGAAGCATGACCGAATGTCCCAATTTGGTTTTCATGGGTTCGAACGTCATAAGCGGAAGCGCGCTGGGTATTGTAATAACCACCGGAGACGACACGATGCTTGGTGGACTGGCGAAGAATTTAAATACTGCGCCGGTCAAAACCAGCTTTGAAAAAGGCGTCAACTCGGTTTCATGGCTGCTTATCAGGTTCATGCTCGTAATGGTGCCGATAGTGCTGTTCGTCAACGGCGTCACGAAAGGCGACTGGATGGGCGCGATACTGTTCGCGCTGTCTATCGCCGTCGGGCTTACGCCGGAAATGCTGCCGATGATAGTCACGACATGCCTTGCGAAAGGCGCGGTGACTATGTCCAAAGAAAAAACAGTCGTTAAAAATTTAAACTCAATACAAAATCTCGGTTCAATCGACATCCTCTGCACGGATAAAACCGGAACTTTGACGCAGGATAAAGTTGCATTACAGTATCATCTCAACATCCACGGCGAGGAAGACATCCGCGTATTGCGCCATGCGTTCTTGAACAGCTATTACCAGACGGGGCTTAAAAACCTCATGGATATTGCTATAATCGACCGTACCGAAGAAGAGCAGGAAGAATTCGCGGAACTCCGCGGACTTGCCGAACATTTCACGAAGGTTGACGAGATACCGTTTGATTTCGAACGCAGACGAATGAGCGTCGTTGTCTCGAACGGCAAAACGCAGATGATAACCAAAGGCGCAGTCGAAGAAATGCTCGCGGTTTGCAGTTACGCCGAATATCACGGTAAAGTTGAGCCGCTTACGGATGAAATCAGACGATATATAACTAAAAAAGTTGACGACCTCAACGACGACGGTATGAGGGTCATTGTCGTCGCGCAGAAAACGAATCCATCGCCTGTAGGAAAGTTTTCGGTAGCGGACGAATCGGATATGGTACTTTTAGGTTATCTTGCTTTCCTCGATCCGCCGAAGGAATCCGCCGAAAACGCGATCAAAGCGTTGCAAGAACACGGCGTAGGAGTTAAAATCCTCACCGGCGACAACGATAAAGTAACCCGTAATGTCTGCCGTCAAGTAGATATTCCGGTAGACAGACTCCTGCTCGGTTCCGATTTGGACAATATGACCGACGACGAACTCGGCAAAGTCGTTGAAAGCGTGGATGTTTTCGCGAAACTTTCGCCTCAGCAGAAGGCGAGGGTCATCACGGCGCTGCGCAACAACGGGCACAGCGTAGGGTATATGGGCGACGGTATCAACGACGCGGCAGGAATGAGCGTCTCGGACGTTGGGATTTCCGTCGATACCGCGGTCGATATCGCGAAGGAATCCGCCGACGTTATCCTGCTCGAAAAGGATTTGATGGTGCTTGAAAAAGGTATCGTCGCGGGGCGCAAAACTTACGCGAACATGATCAAATATATAAAAATGACGGCGAGCTCAAACTTCGGTAATATGCTTTCTGTGCTTGTGGCGTGCGCGTTCCTGCCATTTATACCGATGCTGCCGATACATTTGATACTTCTCAACTTGATTTACGACTTGAGCTGTACGGCGATCCCGTGGGACAACGTCGACAAAGAGTTCATCGCCGTGCCGAGAAAATGGGACGCTTCGGGAATCGGCAAGTTTATGTTCTGGATCGGTCCGACGAGTTCGGTGTTCGATATTACGACGTACCTGCTCATGTATTTTATAATCTGCCCGGCGGCTTGCGGGGGATTGTTGTATCACCAAATAACCGATCCGGCTATGCAGGCGCTTTTTATCGCTATATTCCACGCGGGCTGGTTCGTTGAATCGATGTGGAGCCAAACGCTCGTCATCCATATGATCCGCACTCCGAAACTGCCGTTTATCCAGAGCCGTGCTTCCGCTCCCGTGACGCTGCTGACGTTCACCGGTATCGCGGTGCTGACGGTAATACCGTTCACAGCGTTCGGCAATTCAATCGGACTGCACAGCTTGCCGCCGGAATACTTCGCGTGGCTTGTAGGTACGATATTCTTGTACATGGTACTGGCGACGGTGTTTAAGAAGATATTCGTTAAGAAGTATGGGGAGTTGTTGTGATGCCATGTTAGGCGTAGAAAGATATAAAGTTGCACTCATTCCCCACGACGATAACTGGGCGCACGAATATGAAATCACGAAAACCGAATTACTTGAAATCTTGGGCGATAATATTATTGAGATCCGACATGTCGGAAGTACCGCAATCAAAGGGATTGTTGCGAAACCGATTTTGGATATTGCCGTTGTTGTAAAAAGTATAGAAGCGATAAACTTTGCCGGAATGGAAACGGCGGGTTACGAATATGTCGGCAATCGGTTTGACACGGGGAAATACCTTTTTGTTCGGCGAACAAACGATAATCTTTCCACGCACCATATCGGATGTTACTTGGAGGATAACGAGGATTATAATTCCACGGTAGTGTTTTGTAAATACCTAAATGAACATCCCGAATACGCGAAACAGTACAACGATTTGAAACTTGA
>WREN01000192.1 GCA_009779295.1 Oscillospiraceae bacterium
ATAAAAAATCCTTTCTTAAGTGAGGTAGAAAATATATGGATAAAAAATTAATTGAAATCACGGGAGCTGGGCATGGCTTCGAGGAATGTCCGCTTTTGGCGCCGTTCGGATTCAAAGGCGGTTCGAGCAGTTTCCTATGGAACACTATGGCTTTGCTCAAAAGCGGCGACTTATACGGCTGTGGGCTTGGAACAGAAGGAATCCTTTGGTCGGACGAGAAAGTGTTCTTCACTTCGTCCAATCTCAGCGGAAGCGCGATGATGTTCCTCATGACTTCCTACGCGCTCAAACGCGCTATAGGAGTTAAATTCCGCGAGCCGCCCGAATTGCTCGACATTCTGCTGCCCGACGTTTACGAATACGGCAGGAAAGTCACGGGCGTTGACGAACTCCGCAAAACTTTCGCGTTGAACTCGCTTGTCGCGGTTGATAACGCGGCGTGGCAGTTATACTTCCGCGCAAACGGGTTGAAAGACTTTGAGGATATTATCCCCGATTACGCCGCGCCGATGCTGCAATGCCGGCACGAAAAACTCGCGTGCGTTTCGCTCGTTACGTACAACGTCACAGAGGATTACATAAAGCAAATCGCATTGGAACAGGCTCCGCTCATGAAAATCAAAATCGGCAAAGACCCCGAATGGGACATCGAACGGCTCAAACAGATTCATTCGCTTATCGGCGGGATGGAAACGCCGTACACCGAAAGCGGGCACATTCTGTATTATCTCGACGCGAACGGCCGTTACGAAAACCTTGACAGCGTCATGCGGCTAATCGACGTCGCGGATAAGATCGGTGCGTTCGATCGGATCGTTCTGTTTGAAGAGCCGTTCAGCGAGGGCAGCGGCATTGATGTTTCGACTGTTCCGGTATGTGTTGCCGCTGACGAAAGCGCACATTCCGACGAGGATGTGGAGAATCTCGCGCAGTTGGGTTATAAAGCGGTCGCGCTTAAACCCATCGCCAAAACGCTTTCAATGACGTTCCGTATGCTTGCCGCCGCGCGGAAGTATAATTTGGACGTGTTCTGCGCCGACTTGACGGTCAATCCGATCATGGTCGATTGGAACAAGAACGTCAACGCGCGTTTGAAGCCGTTGCATGGAATGAAAATCGGCGCGATGGAATCTAACGGCGCGCAGAATTATACCAATTGGGCGGAGATGGAGCAGCGACATCCGTGCTACGGTGCGGACTGGATTGCGCCGAAGGACGCCATTTACACGATTGACGACGATTTCTACGCGAGAAGCGGCGGGATTTTTGAGGATAGTAAGTTTTATTTGGATAGGGCAATGGGGAATGCGATTAATTAGGGTAGTATGTATTATTATAATTAATTTTAATCATTATCGTCATCATAAGTTGTAGTCGTTTCTGATTTCCCACATTCTGTACAATATTTTGTTTCTATTGTTTGCCCACCAGAACCCCAGCCATTAACATCATTTCCGCCGTAATGTTCAATTTCTTCTATCCAATTATGATCACATTCAATT
Source organism: Oscillospiraceae bacterium (assembly GCA_009779295.1). GTDB lineage: Bacteria > Bacillota > Clostridia > Oscillospirales > CAG-272 > WREN01. The sequence goes on from WREN01000192.1 coordinate 1,503, forward strand.
CCACTCCACAATGGATACAAATACTATTTTTGTATGTATGTTTTGTTTTATTACATCGTACACAATTGCACCCATTCCATTCATGCTGGTTATCACGACTTTTATTGCATTTTTCACATTTACAACCATACCATTTATGAAAACCGAAAAAACATTTAATAGACATAATTTTCTCACCGCATTATAAATTTTTATATTAATATTTTAGCATATCATTTCATTTTAGTCAATAAATTACTTGACGATTTTTCAATTTGTGATATAATAAAAATAAATTCTATTTGAAATGAGGTTTAATAATGAAACAATACAACGTAGCAATTATCGGTCAGGGCCGCAGCGGGCGTGATATTCACGGCGCGTATTTCCATTCCAATGCTAACGGCGGACGCTTCAAAGTCGTCGCGATTGCCGAACCGCTCGCCGAACGCCGCGAAAGAGCTTCCGTCGAATACGATTCAACCGTCAAGATTTTCAGCGATTACACTGATTTCTTCGCGATAAAGGATGAAATCGACATTGTCGTGAACGCGACGCCGAGTTATCTGCATTATCCGGTTACGAAGGATTTGCTCAAACACGGCTTTAACGTCGTGTGCGAGAAACCGCTCGCACGTAAAGCCTGCGAAGTGGACGATCTCATCGCAACGGCTAAAAAATCCGGCAAGCTCTTCAACATCTTCCAGCAATCGCGTTTCCCTCCGTATTTCCAGCAAGTGAAGAAAGTCATCGCGTCGGGCGTGCTGGGGAGAATCGTCGAAATCGACGTGGCGTTCAACGGTTTCAACCGTCGCTGGGACTGGCAGACGTTGCAGGCGTTCAACGGCGGCAACCTGCTCAACACCGGACCGCACCCGCTCGACCAGGCGCTCAATTTGCTCGACATGTACGATGGTATGCCTAACGTGTTCTGCCACATGGATCGCGCTAACACATTCGGCGATGCGGAAGATTACTGCAAACTTATCCTCACCGCACCAGGGAAACCGCTTATAGAAGTTTCGATTTCGTCGTGCGACATGTATCCGTCGTTCACTTACAAGATTCACGCGGAGAAGGGCGGCTTGAAAGGCTCGATGACCGACATCGAATGGAAATATTACGTTGACGCGGAAGCTCCCGAACAGAAGCTCATCAAAGAACCGTTATGCAAACCCGATGGCACGCCGTCTTATTGCGGCGAGAAACTTGAGTTCCATGAGGAGAAGTGGAACACGAAGGATTCCGGCGCGTTCAATAACGCCGTCGATTGCTACTACACGATGATTTACGACAATTTGACGGACGGCAAGGAAATGGAAATCTGCCCGTGTCAGGTAAGGCAGCAGATCGCCGTCATCGAAGAATGTCACAGGCAGAATCCGCTGTCAAGGATATTTGAGTTTTGATGAATATAACTGTAATCAACGGAACGGAAATCAAGGGCTGCACATTCGCGATGAAAGAAATTTTTTTACACACGCTTGGAGACGGGCATAATGTAATTGAATATTTTTGTCCACGGGATTGTCCGGTATTCTGCAACGGATGCAAGGCGTGCTTCTTCGAAGACATCAGCGTTTGCCCACATTCGGAGTATACCGTGCCGATTTGGGAAAGTATATTGGCGGCGGACTTGTTGGTGTTCACTTCACCGACATACGTTTTCCATGTCACGGCGCAAATGAAAGCGTTGCTCGATCATTACGGCACGAAATGGATGGCGCACTCGCCGGAAAAGCCGATGTTCTCAAAGCAAGCCGTGATAATCACGAACGCGATCGGGCAGGGAATGGGCAAAACCGCGAAAGACATCAAAGACAGCTTGGATTTTTGGGGAGTTGCGCGGACTTACGTCATCAAGCAGGGACTCTTTTCCGCGGATTGGGATGAGGTTTCTGACAAACGGAAAGCGAAAATCCGCAATAAATGCGAACGTTTTAAATTTAAACAAAATGTCCAACCACGATTTAAAATCAAGTTTTTCTTTTTCATAATGAAGATGTCGCAGAAGATGATTAATAAGAATTTGTCCGGTCCTACAAAAGATTATAAACATTGGCAGGAAAACGGTTGGTTGGATGGTAAAAAGCCGTGGAGAAATCGGAGGTGACAAATATGTAGGCAATTAATATTAAATGAATGAGGTAAAATGATATGAATAATAAAAAGTCAAGTTTAGCATTACCTATTGGAATTGGTATAGCAATTGGGGCTTTAGTGGGTAATTTAGTATTGGGATTTTTTATTGGTGCAGTTATCCATCTTATTAATAAAAAATAACTATTGATTATAAGCATTTTTTGTATTAAAAGTATTATTAAAATTAACAATTCAAAGGAGAATAACAATTATGTACAGAGTAGGTATTTTAGGCACAGAAAATTCACACGCAATGGCGTTTACGCAAATCTTCAACGACGCAAATTCGGAATATCCGGATTTCAAAGTCACGGCGTTATACGGTTTAACGCTCGCAGACAGCGAAAACATTTCGTCGAAATTTGACGGCATCACCATTTACGACAGTCCCGAAGCGATGGTTGACAACGTAGACTGCGTGATGGTAACGTTCCGTCACGGCAAATATCATAAACCGGCGGCTATGCCGTTCATCAAAGCGGGCAAACCGGCTTTCATCGACAAGCCGTTCACCATATGTAAATACGACGCGATGGAACTCATCGAAACGGCGGCAGCCAATAACGTTCCGCTGTCCGGCGGTTCGGGCTGTAAATACTCGAAGGAACTCGTCGAGTTCAAAGAAGAAATCGCGGCAGGGAAGATTGGCACGCTAAAAAACGCCGTCATGACATTCGCGGCTGAAATGCAAAGTCCTTATGGCGGCTTCTATTTCTACGGCTCGCACCTCGCTGATATGTGCGTTGAAGCGTTCGGCTGCGATATTAAGAGCGTTAGCGCGTTCGTTAAGAACGGTCACTTGAGCGCGGTCGTGCGCTATGACGCGCTTGACGTTTATCTTTCATTCGCTACGAGCTACACGGCGATCGCTTACGGCGACAAAGGCAATATTTTTAAAACGATTTCCACCAACGATATTTACAAAGTTGAAGTCGGGCACTTTACCGAAATGGTTAAAACAGGCGTATCACCATTGTCGGCGGATCAACTGTTGAAACCCGTACTATTGCTTAACGCTATTGAGGAGTCACTTACACAAGACCATGAAATATTCTTTATATAGTTTAATATTAATTATAATAATTTTTATTACGGCTTGCGGTACTGCGACGGATTTGGGTTCATCCGATACCACCTCCGCTCCGGAAACCGTTGCA
>WREN01000193.1 GCA_009779295.1 Oscillospiraceae bacterium
ATGTTTTAAATCTTACGCCGATGACTTCATTTTGTTTTTCGTTCATATTTATTTTTATTTTTACTCCTTTAGTAATCTGCTGAATAAAACAATTTTCATGTTGTTTATATTTAAATTTATATTAGCTTCTTCTTTGAATTTAATCAATATATTATATATTTTATTGATTTCTTCCGTTGAGATTTTCTCCGCGATGCCGGATACATCTTCAATGGTCGCGAAGAACATGTATTGCCTGCGGATGTTCTTCTTATATAAAAGAATATCTCTCATCGCGAACAATAAATTATCAACGAATTCGGTTATCTCGTCGCGTTTGTCCGCGATTTTATAATGATACATCAATATTTCGACGGTATTTTTATTGTTGATATAATTCAACAACTGCACTACCTTTTCGTAATCTTCTTTTAGTTTTGAATATTTTCGCGACGACATTAATTCTTCGGCATTACCGATAGTTCCTCCGGAATTTTTAATAATCAAATCAAACGTCAGCTGGTCATTGTTATATAAATCCGCCGCTCTTTTGTTTTTTGAGATCAAATACTCAGTAAGCTCGTCGTCGGGAAAATTCTGCATATGATAGATTATCGCTCTCGATTTTACTGTCGATAACAAGAGGGATTCGTACTCGCACAACAAAAGAAAATAAACATTTTTCGGCGGTTCTTCAAGCAATTTCAAAAAAGCGTTCTGCGCCGCGTGCGTCATCAAATGCGCGTCCTCGATGATATATACCTTGATGTTTAACTCATTCGGCACGATGTAAACGCTCTCTTTTATATTTCGGATCGTTTCAACACCGATGGTTTTTCTGTCTTTCAACAATCCTACCGTAATAATATCCGGGCAAATGTTTTTGATTATCTTGTCCTCAAGTTCACCGGCAAGCATAACCGATATTATTTTCGCGAGCGTATGTTTACCGCTTCCCTTTTTGCCTTCTATTATACACGTGTGAACAAATTTGTTTAAATTGATACTTTCCGATATTTGGTTTTTTAGCTTCGCGTTGCCATAAAGAGAATCAAACTCTTTCATACTTCTCAATATTCAAAACAAATATTGTCGCGCCTCCGACAGTTACCTCAGCCGGATATGAACCAAGCGACGCAAGGTTGTAACTCATATCAACCGGAACCGGCTGTACGCGTTTCTTGCTGTGTTTGCCGATGAGTTCTATCGCGTGATCTACTTCTTCGTCTTTAACGCCGGTTATGAACGTAGAGTTGCCGTTCATTAAGAATCCGCCTGTCGAGGATATTTTCGTGACAAAATATCCGAACTTTCTCAAAACAGAATTGACGGTATGAGCGTCGTCGTTATTTACAATCGCAAATATTAATTTCATAGTTTATTTTTCTCCTTTTCCTTTACTATTTTTACGTATTCGTATTTACTCGCTTTTAAAAAATTAATTATTTCTTCGTTAAAGATTTCCCCCGGCATGATAACGGGTATACCAGGAGGGTACGGCGCGTATATTTCGCCGCATATGCAATTAAGTGCGTTATCGATAGCAACGGTTGTATTAGATGAAAACGAAGCTTCGCGCAAATTCATTGCAACTAAAGGCAATTCAAAATTATAATCAGCTTTCTCGCACTTTTCAGGTTTATATCTTATGCAGCAATCGATCAACTTATAAAAATCTTCATCCGTATTCATAATCGACGGTATCAGAATTACATTATCCACGTCGTAAAACTCGCAAACGATATTGTTTTCATATAAATAATTATAGAATTTTTCGGCGTTATTTATATGTATGCAAACCCTGAACGGGTCTTCAATTTTGAAACTTGCGACACCATAACCGAACTCACGCAAAATAATTTTCAGATTGATTATTTTTTGATGTAATTCTTCGAGTTGTTTTCTGCCGTTTGCTTCCATGTATTGCAGGCACACGCAAATCGACGACGAAATTAAATACGACGGGCTTGTTGACGCGAATAACCGCAGCGAAGATAATAATTCCTCTGTCGTGAACTTTTCATTGGCGTGGAGTAAAGCCGCGCCTGTCAACGCGGGTAATGTTTTGTGGATCGAATCGATAACTATATCCGCACCCATTTGATACGGATGTGAATCCCACCATGCGAGGTGCGAGCCGTGCGAGTTATCACAAATCAAAAGCATATCATGCTTCTTCGGCATTTCAAACATTTCACCGTAATAATTCGGCGAGGTTATTATCATTCCGTCCGCCGCAGGGAGATTATCGAAATCGTAAACCCAAATCGGTTCAACACCGCACAATATCATCGCGTTGACTACGGATTTATGGCATTTACGGTCGCAGATGATCCGCTTACCTCTTTTGACAACGGTTGCAATTGCCGCTTGTAATGCGAGCGTCGCGCCTCCTGCCGAAAATATCGTGTTCGCGGTTTTGTAAATACTTTTCGCGTACTCGAACGATTGGTAAACGATACCGTCCTTCTGCGGATCGTACAGATTATCAGTATCTTTTAATTCGGTAACATCAAACTGCTCGATATTTTTCCCTTTATGACCCGGCATATGAAACCGTACCGGATTTTTGTAAGCGTAATTCATTACACTGTTTAAAATTGTTTCATTCTCCATACTACTATTATAACAAAATTTTATTTTTATGTCAATAAATAAATTGGAGATTCCAAAAATATAGAAAACGCTTGCCAGTTTTAAAAAATTATGGTATAATATTTTTAAATTAAGAATATGAAAATATAGGAGATTTAAAATGGACAAATTAAAAAGAGGAATACACATCGATTTTCACACTATGCCGGGAATATATGACTTTAACCGCGATTTCGACGCTAAAGAATTCGCGAAACGTTTAAGCGACGCGCATGTTACAATTATCAATATGTTCGCGCAATGCAATCTGGGGTTTTCGTATTATCCTACGAAAGCAGGCGTGCCGTACCCTTCGATGAAAGGCGATATGTTCGGATCGATTCTTAAAGAATGTCACGAAAAGAATATAAGGGTTGTAGCGTATATGAGTATCTGCTTGAACCATGACGCTTCGAGAAGGAATTATAACTGGTGCAAAGTCGACGCAGAGGGCAGGATAATTCGAAACGACAGAACCGCGAATTTCTTCAGGACGAATTGCTTAAATTCTTCGTATCACGATTATATTTTTGAAACGATTAAAGAAGTTTGCGCTTACGACATCGATGGTTTGTTTTTAGACAATATGCTCCGCGACGCTTGCTACTGTAACAAATGCTGCGAAGATATGGTAGCGCAGGGAATCGATATAACCGATGCCGGCGCAGTCGCAGGATTCGCTTATAAAGTGTTGAGGAACGCGGCGGAAGAAGTAAGAGCTATCTTACCGGAAGGCAAACTTTTATATTTGAACGGTTTTAATTACGATGAAGTCGACGACCTTGAGTACCATATCGAAGTGGAATGTCTTCCGAGCGGCGGCTGGGGTTATGATTATTTCATTCCGCGCGCTTCATACGCCCGAAACCTCCAGAAGGATGTATTATATATGACCGGACGTTTTCAGGCGTCGTGGGGAGATTTCGGCGGTTTAAAATCTAAGGCATCGATAGAGCATGATGTATACGATGCGTTGTGTCAGGGTGTGCAGTATTCAATCGGCGACCATATGCACCCGGCGGAGAATCTCGAGAAAGATATGTATGAAATGATCGGCGGTATTTACGGCAGGACGATGCTGTATGAAAAATATACTGACGATGCGAAATATCAATCCGATATCGGAATCATTATCAACAAACAAACCTACGGCGGCAATCAGCCGGGGATCGCAAGAATGTTATCGGAAGCGAAATACAGTTTTGAAATCATCCATGAATGGATGGATATTGATAAGTTCAAACTGATAATATTGCCCGATCATACTTTTGTCGACGAAAATTTAGCAAAAAAATTAAAGGCTTATGTTGGCAACGGCGGGAAAATATTTAGTTCAGGATCCAGCGGAACGAACGCAAATGGGTTTATAATGAACGAATGGTCTGACTTTATTGATTACGAAGGTGCGGACGGAAGTACGTGTTCATATTATAAAACGTATAAACAAATCGACGAAGCGGACATGAAATACGCGATGTATAATCAGGCGATATTGATGACCGCGAAAGATAAAACGGATTCAAGAGCGGAATATATCAAGCCGTATTTCAACCGTCGTTGGGACGGTTTCCATGGATTCTACTACACGCCGCCGGAAAAACTCACCGGTCAAACCGCTGTCGCAATCAGTAAAGATAAGACGATCGCGCATGTATGTTTCAATATATTTGAGGCATATTATGCGAAAGCATCCGTATTCCATAAGAACTTGGTGAAGATGATAATAGAAGAGATGATGCCGAACCAATTAATAAAAGCTCCGACTATGCCGTCTACTTCAAGAGTGACATTAACCGGAACCGATAAGTATAAATTGCTGCACGTTAAAGTTACGTTCCCTGAACCAAGGGGCGGATTCGATATAATTGAGGAGCACGTCGTACTGTCTGCCGGACGCAAAGTATATGTGAGAGGCGAATATAGAACGGCTAAATTACTGCCTTGCGAAACGCCGGTTGAGTCTGTTGTTGAAAATGGATATACAATTGTAACATTGCCGGAAATAACGGGCTACGATATGTTTTTATTGCAATAAAAATATTGACAAACAAGTATTGTTATGATATAATAACAATACTTTCGTGCGGATGTGGCGGAATTGGCAGACGCGCCAGATTCAGGTTCTGGTAGGTTCACGCTTGTATGGGTTCAA
>WREN01000194.1 GCA_009779295.1 Oscillospiraceae bacterium
GATAAGCACACCCACTCTGAATTTAATTTCCTTGCGTTTCATAATCAATATCCAAATCAGACCTTTCAGGCATCCGCCGCAAAACGCCGTAACGGTGAGCCACGGTATATACGCGCCTTCGGGCTTCATCAGGTAGCCGATTATATCCGAAAGCCCGCTTGCTGCGCCGCCGTAAAGCGGTCCGAACAGTATCGCCGGGAATATTGTGAATACTCCCGCGAATCCTACCCTTAAACCGTTTACGCCGAACAAGGGTATAGGTATCGAAAAGAAAAACTTGGAAACAACCGCGAACGCTAAGAATACCGCGGTGAGACATATGCGATAAATGATTTTTTTTGTTGAAAATTTGTTTTTGGGCATAAAAATTCCTCCTAATAATGTGAATGACCGTCAGCCACATAAAGGAGGACATGAAAAAGGCATAGCTCTCCTATATGCAACAGCGGGATGCGAGCAATAAACCGCAGCGTTTAGTCATAAACTTGTTTATGGTTTAACGCTTTCGTCCGTTTGACAACTCCCCGTTCAAACAGCACTTGACGCTTAAAGCTCTACTCTGTGATTTGTTGTGATTTACGTTCACGGGCAACAGCTAACATCAGTTTGATCCTATTCTCCTGATTAACTTTAGTCGCGCCCGGGTCGTAATCGATCGGAACGATATTTGCGTTCGCGTGAATACTTTTGATTTTTCTGATCATCCCCTTTCCGACAATGTGATTCGGCAGACATCCGAACGGCTGCGCGCAGACGATATTCTCGTACCTGTGCTCGACCAATTCTAACATTTCTGCCGTCAGTAACCAACCCTCACCCATCTTGTTGCCATACCCGATAACGCCGTTTATCATCTTCTTGATCTCTTGATAACTTGACGGCGCGTGAAATACGGGAACTTTTTTAACCGCTTCAAGCATGATATGCTCGATTTTTTCGAGATATTCCATCAGCGCGTTTGTGATTTTATATTTAATCTGATTTCCGCCGTAGAGATTAATATCTTCAAGGCGGTTATCGGTTTTGAACAGAAGAAAACCCATGATTCCCGGCACCATGACTTCGCAACCCTGGTCATACAGGAATTTTTCAAGATTATTGTTCGCCAATGCGCTGTATTTGACGAATATCTCGCCGACTATTCCGACTTTAACTTTTGTATCGACGTTCTCGCGTTTAATCGCGGCAAAGTTTTCCGCTATTCTGGTCATATTCTTTTTTATTTCGGAAACGGTGTAACCTTTGTTATTTTTAAACTGTTCTGTCAAAATATTAACCCAGCCGTTGACGAGTATACCGCCGTCACCGATGTTCACTTCAAACGGTATGACTTGGTTGTATAATAACATAAGCAAGTCGCCGTAAGCCATCGTCGCGACGGCTTTTCTTATCATCGGCAGCGTGAATTTGAACCCGCTGTTCTTTTCCAAACCCGAAAGGTTGAGGGAAATTACGGGAATGTGTCCGTAACCCGCTTTAATCAAAGTTTTCCGAAGAAGATGTATGTAGTTCGAAGCGCGGCAACCGCCGCCCGTCTGCGTTATCATCAACGCCGTCTTGTTTATATCATATTTACCGCTGTTCAATGCGTCGATCATCTGCCCGATAACAACCAGAGCGGGATAACATGTGTCGTTGTGAACATATTTCAGCCCCTCGTCAATCACCGCCCGCCCGTCGTTATTTAATAAAACCACGTTATATCCATGTCCTCGGAAGACGTTCACAATGAGTTTGAAATGAATATCGAGCATATTCGGTATCAGAATAGTATAATCTTTTTGCATTTCTTTGGTAAATTCTATTCTGTTTGACATATTATTACGTGTGTTCTCCTTTTAAGTTTTCGATTGCCGCAAACAAACTGCGCAACCGTATGCGGACAACTCCCAAGTTCGTTATTTCGTCGATTTTTATTTGCGTATATATTTTACCCTCGTCTTCAAGTATAGCGCGTACTTCATCTGTCGTTATCGCGTCAACGCCGCAACCGAAAGAAACGAGCTGCACTATGTCCATATCCGGCTGGTCGGCGACATACTTCGCCGCCGCGTACATGCGCGAGTGGTAAGTCCATTGATTCAAAACGGTCGTCGGGAATTTTTGTACTACGTCGGATATGGAATCCTCCGAAATCACGACCGCGTTGTGCGCGCATATCAGTTTGTCGATCCCGTGATTGACTTCGCTGTCGATGTGATACGGACGTCCGGCGAGGATGATGATGTGCTTGTTCTCACTACGAGCGGCGGCGATCATTTCCTTACCTTTCGCGCGGATCTTTTCCATGAAAGAATAATATTCGGCGTAACCTTTTTCGACCGCGTTCTTAACTTCTTTGAATGTTAAATCCGGCGCATGTTTTGAAAAAGATTTATAAAACTTTTTTACAAAATCCTTCGGGCGGTGGATGCCGTAATAGTCGTAAATCAATCTTACGGTTCCGCTTTTGAGCTGCGGAATGTTTGCCGCCAACACTTCAGGATAGTATGCTACTACGGGGCAGTTGTAATGGTTGTCGCCCAAGTTTTCGTTGATGTTGTATGTGAGACACGGATAGAAAATCGTGTCGATTCCCATATTGAATAACGCTTCGATATGCCCGTGCATGAGTTTCGCGGGGAAACAAACGGTGTCGGACGGTATCGTGTACTGCCCGGAGAGATACAAAGTTCGGTTGGACATAGGCGATATTATAACTTCATAACCGAGTTCCGTTAGAATCGTGTGCCAGAATGGGTAAAGCTCAAACATGTTCAACTGCATTGGAATTCCGATACGCCCGCGTTTGGATTGAGCCGATTTATATTCGTTCAAAAGTTGTAATTTATATTCGTAAATACTGTGACATTGCGCGGTAGTATTCGTCAAAGGACGCTCACATCTGTTGCCGCCGATATATTTCCGGTTGCCGTCGAACGTGTTGACCGTGAGCCGGCAATGGTTCGAACAGAGTCCGCATGTTACGGCTTTGATTTCGTGCGTGAAGTTTGACAAGTCTTTGAGAATCGTGCTTTTGTCTTTCGGATGGCGTTTGGCGTACAACGCCGCGCCGTATGCACCCATAAGACCGGATATATTCGGGCGTATTACGTTTTTACCGATTTCCTGCTCGAACGCGCGCAACACCGCGTCGTTTAAGAATGTTCCGCCTTGCACGACGATATTCCTGCCCATTGAGACGTTGCTGTCTTTTGATGAGGCTCGTATGACTTTATACAGCGCGTTCTTCACCACACTTATCGACAATCCCGCCGAGATACACTCGATCGACGCTCCGTCTTTTTGAGCCTGTTTGACGGACGAATTCATGAACACCGTGCAACGCGAACCCAAGTCAACCGGATTCGGCGCGAACAATCCGAGCTTGGCGAAATTTTCTATCGAACAATTCAACGCGCCCGCGAACGTTTGCAAGAACGATCCGCAGCCGGACGAACACGCCTCGTTGAGAAAAATATTGTCGATCACACCGTTACGGATTTTGAAACACTTTATATCCTGTCCGCCGATGTCGATAATGAAATCAACGTCCGGCATGAATTTTTTCGCGGCGGTGAAGTGCGCGATGGTCTCGACGATGCCCGTGTCGAACATGAACCCATTCTTGACGATGTCCTCGCCGTAACCCGTGACCGCCGTCGATTTTAAATTTATATTTGGAAATTTCTCGTATATGTCGTTTAAAAACTTTTTGACGATCGAAATAGGGTTGCCGCTGTTCGTTTGATAATCGGAGTAGAGGATTTCCTCGTTTTCGTCGATGAGCGCCATCTTGACGGTCGTCGACCCCGCGTCAACTCCGAGATAAGCCGAACCGGATGAAGCGGTCGTGTACTTCACTTCCGCTTGCGCATGACGCGCTTTGAATTCGTCGTATTCCGATTCGCTCGTGAATAACGGCTTGCTCGAAATATACGAACCGGCGGACGAATATTTTTCCACGGATTTAATAGCGTCGGCAATCGTCAGCAACTTATTCTGTTCAGCCATCACCGCGCCGTAAGCGACGTAGTAGAGGGAGTTTTCGGGGCAAATCCCGTTCAGCTTCAGCGAATCGTCGAAGCAATTTCGCAACTCGGACAGGAACGTCAGCGGACCGCCGAGATATAAAACCTGCCCGGTGATCGGTCGTCCTTGCGCAAGCCCCGCAATCGTCTGATTGACAACAGCGTAGAAAATGCTCGCGGAAATGTCGGAGAGTTTCGCGCCTTGGTTGATGAGCGGCTGGATGTCCGACTTCGCGAACACGCCGCAACGCGACGCTACTGTATAAATCTTCTCATGCTCGCCCGCGAGTTTGTTCATGTCGGACGGCGTGATGTTCAAGAGCGTCGCCATCTGGTCGATGAACGCGCCCGTTCCGCCCGCGCACGAACCGTTCATGCGGACTTCGAGATCGTCGTTTGAAAGGAACAATATCTTCGCGTCCTCACCGCCGAGTTCGATTACAACGTCCGTGTCGGGGAACAGATTGTCAACGGCGATGCGCGTCGCGTAGACTTCCTGCACGAACGGAATATCGATTTTCTCGGCGAAACCCATTCCCGCTGAACCCGAAAGGCAGATTTTTAGCGGAACGTTGTCTGCGATATTCAATTCCGATTGTATTTTATGTAGTAACGATACGACATTTTCCTTTATTTGGGAAAAATGCCGCTCGTATGACTTGTAAATTATTTGATTGTTATCGTTCAGCACGACGCATTTCAGCGTCGTTGAACCGACATCAAGCCCGATTTTCATTTGAGTTTA
>WREN01000195.1 GCA_009779295.1 Oscillospiraceae bacterium
CAATATTCATCTTTGGGAATACCTTGCGCGTTCATCGCCCATTCGCCTTTACCCATCTGCGAGTACAAGCCCCAATGGATGAACATACCGAACCCTAATTTTTCAAAGTCTGCGATTCTTTTTTCCGGAATTGGAATAGCCATAATTTTTTTACCTCACTTTTATTATTTAAAATTATTTTTTAAAGTCGGGCAAATCCAACGCCCATTGATACAGTTGCTTCATCGTTTCGAGAACACTCCGCGTTCTCTCATAAAATTGACTAAGATCGTAAGCATTATCTATATAATGCCATTTCCGTATTTCCAACATCGGATTGTCCGGATCAATAACAAAACAGCATGGCAAAACCGGTAATGTAATGCCTTCTTCGAATATTATATAACTGGTTAAAGGAATCGTCGATTCTTGATATTCCGACCCATTCTCCGTTTTTATCAATTCTAAACAGTCCTCAAATGAATGTCCGGAACAACAATATCTCGTTATGTAACCCTTGCGGTTCAATACTTGTATAGTGGGAGCAATCAACTCATCTATTTCCACATAACCTTCGGGCAGTATACGGTAGTCGTTATGAAGTATTTTATATGTTTCTTTGTGCATACATGCCATTTAATATTACCTCCATTCACACGTAATAAACACGCCTTCGCCTACACCAAGCGTAATGCTGATATATCCATCGCTGTCCTGAATTAATTTTTGCGGAATACCCTTGACATAAGCCGTAACATTTTTCGCGGACGAAAGTTTTATACGAACGTCAGATTCACCGTTGTTGCTTTGTAAATCGGTCATATTCACGATAGTAAAAGCTTTACTATCATTTCCCTCAAAACATCCGAACAACAGCGGATTCTTACATTCAATATCCTCAATCAAGTCGAAATCTTTGTATTGATTGTCGAAATCCAAATACTTGAATTCTTCAGAATAATTGAAATTGAACGCGCCGAGATTTTTATACTGTGTGAACACACTCGAGATTGAATTTATTTCATTGTTCAATTCCTGCGCGTAATACCATCTGTCGGTTTTTTGCAAGTCGTGGTCAATCAAAGCAGGTTTAAAGTTTTCTCTCGACGAATACGGCGTCATATAAGTAAAATACCTGATACCTTTTGCGCCGAACGACAAGCAGCAATATGCTTGCCATTTCAAATCGGCGAAACTCGGTGTACGTTTTGTCGGCGAGAAACTCACACTCTGAATATAAACGGACAATTCTATACCGCGCTTGCGGTTTTCCGTAGCCACTATGTCAATATTCCGCATATAATCTTTGTATAATCCTGTTGTGTTCAGCGGATAAATATCAACGGAGCACAATTTCGGTTGAACTGTATCAAGGAACTGCTCAACATGTTCCAAGTACGTAGAATTTCCGAGTTGCTTTTCATTTGCGTACATAGGGAATATATTTATGAACGGTTCTTTGTATATACCGCCTGTATTAACCGTTTCGTTGAAAATTTTTGTGAGATTTTTCAAATGTTCGAAATCGGCTGAATTCGGTTCGTCTTTGACATAAAGTCCCCATGTTACCGGAGAATACAAATACGGTCTGACGCTTTCCGATAAATCTTCGGCTGTGAAATTGTTGTAAACCGGATAATCCGTCCACAAAACTTTCAAATCATATTTCGCGCACCATTCCATCAAATTGTGCATCAAATTTCCGTCAGCGGGAACAACAAGATTAATCAGATTCATTCCGCACTCCGAGACTTCGCGTATTTGATTTTCGGTAGTAATCGGGTCGCTGCTTGTACATTTCGCGAACAAAATTATTTTATTATCGTCTGTCATAATTTTTATTCACAAGTAATAAATACGCCTTCGCCGATGTCAAGCGTGATGCTGATATATCCGTCGCTGTCCTGCGTTAATTTTTGCGGAATGCCTTTTACGTAAGCGGTAACATCTTTTTTGCCGGATAATTTAATACGAACGTCGGATTCGCCGCCCCTACTTAATTGTAAATTAGTCATATTCACGATAGTGAATGCCCGACCGGTTTCATTCTCAAAACAGCCGAACAGCAGAGGATTTTTACATTCGATTTCTTCAATCAAATCGAAATCTTTATACTGATTATCAAAATCCAAGTATCTGAAATCTTCCGAATAATTGAAATTAAACGCGCCGAGATTTTTATACTGTGCGAACACGCTGGAAATCGCGAGTATTTCGAGATTCAATTCCTGCGCGTAGTACCATCTGTCGGTCTTTTGCAAATCGTGGTCGATCAAGGCCGCTTTAAAATCTTCCGCTGACGAATATGGGGTAATATAAGTGAAATACATAATACTGTTTGCGCCGAACGAAAGGCAGCAGTAAGCCTGCCATTTCAATTCCCTGTAATTGGGCGTGCGTATTGACGGCGCGAAACTGACGCTTTGAATATAAACGGAGTAATCCATACCGCGCTTGCGGGCTTCCGTAGCGCAGATATCCATGTTCCGCAGGTAATCATTGTAAACGCTCGCCGTATATAACGGATAAATATCAACGGAGCACAACTTAGGCTGCACCGTATCGAGGAATTGTTCAACGTGTTCCAAATATGTAGGATTGCCGAGCTGTTCTTCGTTTGCGTACAGCGGGAATAGATTAATAAACGGTTCTTTGTATGTATTATCACCCGTATTAACCGTTTCGTTAAAAATGATAGTGAGGTCTTTCAAATGTTCAAAATCTCTGGAATTCGGTTCATCTTTTACGTAAATTCCCCAAGTGATAGGCGAATATAAATACGGTCGTTTACTTTCCGATAAATCTTCCGCCGTGAAACTATCATAAATCTGATAATCTGTCCACAAAACTTTCAAATCATATTTCGCGCACCATTTCATCAAGTTGTGCATCATATTTTCATCGGTTGGAACGGCGAGATTGGCTAAGTTGATTCCGTTTTCCGCGATTTCTTTTACTTGAATTTCCATATTGATCGGGTCACCGCTCGTACACCACGCGCACAGGATTATATCAAGCGTGTTCTTTGAGAGATAAGTTTTCGTTTCGACGGGCAGATTAATTTCATCTTTGTAACTCAAAAATTCTTCGATAAATAAATCTATCGCCTTTACATCAAAGTAATAATTATTTCCGCCGAGCTTGATATTATCACCGCCGATTTCAATAACGCAATCCATATCGCCGAAGTTCGCGTATGTCTCACCTCTGCTTGTGCCGATGATTATTTCGTGCGGACGTTTTGCTTCCGTATCGGAAATAACGTCTAATTTTTTGCCCGTCGCCGTGTAAATATACTCCACCAGATTATTAATTTCGATCATTTGCTTATTAGTGTAATATATAGGGTATACAATCGCGAATTCGCCGATATCTACGCCGCCGGATGTGAGTTTGGAAACAGGGAATACGTGCGCTTTTTCAATATTAATATCGTCTGCCATTTTTAATATACCTCCGTTTATTAGTGTCATTTTTCCAATAAATACTTCGATTGCCGTCATAATATCGCTGTCGTCGCCCGCAATTACATAATGGTCGCCAATTTTGGTGATCATGTAATCCATCGGAACTCCGGCGGCGTTGAATTTTTTATACAGCTCAATTGATTCCGTTCTGTTCGTAGGTCCGACCAATATTTCGTACTCGTCTCGGTACAACGAAACATCCTCCCCCTTTTTGACCCAATCCGATTTAATATCAACTTTAATTCCAGTAATTTCCTCGATCTGCTTACGCAGATAAATCGCCGCGTTCGTCACCGCGTCCGACGACGTATCGCCGCGTACTATAGTGTATACAGGGATGCTATCGTAGATTATACAATTTTCATCGCTTATTGTTTCTATTATCTCATCTTGCTTGCAAGAAAACAATAGAAGTATGAAAATTAATACCCAAATTAATCTTTTCAAAAAACCACCTCCGAATTTATTATAAACGATTATGGAATGTTTGTCAAGAAAATAAATCCTCTAAATTTATAACATTCGTCGCCCACGAAACGTCGGCGTTGACGTCGTGCGTCGTCATCAGCACCGTGCCGTCAAACTCCTCAAGCGCGTGCATCAGGACTTCTTTGGAATATACGTCAAGATGGTTCGTCGGCTCGTCGAGAATGATGAGGTTGACGGGGTTCATCATCGCGAGGCACAGGCGCAATTTCGTCATTTCGCCGCCGGACAGCGTGCGCACCTGATTGAAGAAGTGCATTTCATTCAATCCGCACGAGAACATCGCCGCCTGCAATTCCTTTTGCGGCTTTTCGGGGTAGTATTCCTTCACGAACTCGATGACCGTTATTTCGCGCTGCTTGCCCTTTTTGATTCCCAGCACTTTCCGCTCATGCTTATCGAAATGCGAGAAGTTGTTTTCGTAATCCTCCTCCTGTTTGAGGAAAACCGATTCAATCCCTTCGCCGAATTCAATGTTGCCGGAAATAATCGGTAAATCGCCGTAGATTGATTTGAGCAATGTCGTTTTGCCGATACCGTTGAAACCTTTGAACACGATTTTGTCTCCGCGCTGAACATTGAGCGAAACGGGTGGCAGAATCGGCGCATCATTATACCCGACTTCGATTTTATCAAGCGTCACGATTTGCTTTGACGGACAGCGAATATGATTAAATTTAAATTGCGGCTTGATGATTTCGTCAGGCTTTTCGATTCGTTTCAGAGTTTCAAGCATCCGTTTGAGCCATACAGCTTTAGAACGGCTTTTAAGTGCGTCTCCGCGCCCTGTCTTTGTGTGATAATTTTTATCTA
>WREN01000196.1 GCA_009779295.1 Oscillospiraceae bacterium
CGCCGCTCCGTTTTTGAATAACCGCAGTACTTCGCCCGAGGACGGCATGTTGAAAAGTTATAACGAGCTAAAAAATATAACGTCGTTGACTAACCCGAATCATAAGATACCAATCTATCACGGCTCTCGCAATTACTTGCCCGATAAGCAAACCCCGGTAGAATCACCCGCCGCCGACAATATAATCAAAACCGCGTTGGAAAGCGAAGGCTTGGTATACGTCACCGCGATAGGAGCGATAACGAACGTGGCTTCGGCGATAATAAAATGCCCTGAGATTATAAATAAAATCGCGGTCATCTGGCTCGGCGGTCACGCGCTGGATTGTCACTACCGCAGAGAGTTCAACATGGTGCAGGACGTTCCGGCGGCGCAGGTGGTATTCGACAGCGGCGTACCGTTAGTGCATGTTCCCGCAGTTGGCGTAACTTCGGACTTAACAATTTCAATTCCCGAACTCGATTATTATCTCAACGGCAAAAATAAATTGTGCAGTTATCTTACGGAGATTGTACAAGGTTACACGAACGATCCGTATTGCTGGTCGAAAGTGATATGGGACATAGGCACGATCGCGTGCGCCGCGTTGCCGAACAGCATGGAACGCGTAATAATCCCGACGCCGATTGTGAACAACGAAACTACATACACGATGGATTACGCGAGGCATTTGATGATTTATGTGCGTAAAGTGCACCGCGATATGATTTTCAGGGATTTATTTAAGTTGCTTACATCAGTATAACAAAATTAAATTGTAAATTCAACAAATAAATTATTAATTTTTAGAAAAGGGGATTGTTAAAATATGTTAGATAATATCAGCAGGTTATCGAACGCGGTTTCGCGTTCGATAAGCGCGGAAAATTATAAAGGCGAAAAGGGTAAAGCGGGCATGTCCGCGACCGGTACCGGTCAGAATTGCGCGCGGGATTTGGGTATCGGCTGGAAAGTTTCGCCGTCGGTGAACATAAAAGCTCATACCACATTTGAAGTCGCGGACATCGACGGACCGGGCGCGATCAAACATATCTGGATGACTGATTCCGCGAGTATGAACCGCGCGATGATAATCCGTATTTACTGGGAAGGGAACGATAAACCATCCGTTGAAGCGCCGCTCGGCGATTTCTTTGCAAGCGCGGATTGCCAGCAGTTCAGCCAATTGTCGTCGCTCGCGGTTTGCGTGAATCCAAGACGAGCGTTCAACTGTTACTGGACGATGCCGTTCAAGAAACATTGCCGCATAACGGTCGAAAACATCCGCGATATGGATATAACGCTTTACTATCAAGTCGATTACGTTCTCACGGAAGTTCCCGACGACAGCGCGTATTTCCACGCGCAGTTCCGGCGAACGAACCCGCTACCGTACAAGGAAGTCTACACGCTGCTTGACAACGTCTGCGGAAAGGGACAGTATGTCGGCACGTACATGTTCTGGGGTGTGAACAATAACGGCTGGTGGGGCGAAGGCGAAATAAAATTCTATCTTGACGGAGACAAAGAATTTCCGACCATTTGCGGAACAGGTACAGAAGATTATTTCTGCGGCTCATACGATTTCGACGTTGACGGGCATTATGTTGAATTCAATACGCCCTACTGCGGGTTGTCGAAAGTGATGCGACCCGACGGATTGTACAAATCACAGCAAAGATTTTCGCTTTACCGCTGGCACATCACCGACCCGATTTATTTCAGCGAAGACATAAAAGTTACTATACAGGCGTTAGGCTGGCGGAGCGGCGGCAGATATTTGCCATTGCAGGATGATATTTCGTCGGTAGCGTATTGGTATCTTGACACACCGTACACAAATTTCCCGGAATTGCCGGACAGTGATTATTTAGAATTAGTTTAAGGAGTAAAAAATAAAATGGCAGATTTAAAATTAATTAACAAATTATTTCACGCGCCAAGTATTGGCGGAAGAGAAGCAAAAATCAGAGGAATTATCACAGAGATTATTCGTCCGTATGTCGACGATATTAAAGTTGACAATATGGGAAACCTTATTGCGTTCAAGAAGGGAAGTTCTCCGAACGCTAAGAAACTCATGTTCGGCGCGCACATGGATGAAATCGGTTTTATGGTTATTTTCATTGAGGACAACGGTTATTTGCGCGTCACTCCGGTCGGCGGTATAAACTGGTACGCGACTTCGTATACGTTAGCTCTGTTCGAAAACGGTATCAGAGGCGTTATCGCGATTGACGCAAAAACGAATGTAGCCGATTATAAACCGAGCGTGGCTTACATCGACATCGGCGCGAAAAATAAGAAAGACGCGGAGAAAAAGGTGAAAATCGGCGACTTTGCGATTCTCGACCCTTCGCTGACGCGTTTAGGCAACCGCAGATACGCGGGACACCCGATGGACGACCGTATCGGTTGCGCGGTTATGCTGGAAGCGTGTATGAAGATGAAGGATTGCGTGAACGATACATATTTCGTATTCACCGCGCAGGAAGAAGTGGGAATCCGCGGCGCGAAACCGGCAACACACGCGATAATGCCGGATTACTCGGTTGCGTTCGACGTTACTCGGACAGGTGACACAATCGGCGCAGCTCCTATGGCGGTCAAACTCGGCGACGGTGCGGCGATCAAAATCAAAGATTCGTCCGTTATTTGCGACGTGATTATGGTTGAGAAGCTGAAAAATCTCGCGAAAGAAAACAAAATCAAATATCAGCTTGAGATATTGGAAACGGGCGGCACCGACGCTACGGCGATGCAAATGGAAGGTTCGGGCTCGATAGCGGGCGCGGTTTCGATTCCCACGCGATACATCCACACCTGTTATGAAACGATCGATCTCGGCGATTACGACGCGTGCGTCGATCTTGCCGTGAAAGTTTTGGAATATGAATTTAACTAAAATCGCAGCCGAAGCGGAAAGCGTTTTGGATTTCAAACCGATTGATGAGGTTGCGTATAAAAATACGGAAAAGGTTTTGAACGCGTTCCGCGAGATGAGGGTGTCTGACGCCATGTTCATGGCGACGAGCGGTTACGGCTACGACGACAAGGGCCGCGATACGCTCGACCAGATTTACGCGCAAGTATTCAACGCTGAAGCCGCGTTCGCGCGCCACAACATCGTGAGTGGTACGCACGCATTGACTATCGCGCTGTTCGGATTGCTGCGCCCAGGAGATGTGTTGCTGTCGATTACAGGCAAGCCGTACGATACGCTCGACGAAGTTATCGGCGGTTCTGACGGATCGCTTAAAGATTTCGGAATCGATTACCGTCAAGTGGAATTAGGCGAAGATTATAAGATTGACGAAAAAGTGAAAGTCGTTTTTATCCAGCGTTCCAAAGGTTATACTAACCGCAGGACGTTGCCCGTAGATGAAATAAACGATATGATAAAATATATACGTTCGGTTTCGAACGCCTATATAATCGTTGACAATTGCTACGGCGAATTCGCCGAGGAAACCGAGCCGTGCGCGGATTTACTTGTCGGGTCGCTCATTAAGAACCCCGGCGGCGGTATCGCCGAAAGCGGCGGGTATCTCGCGGGTACCAAACGCGCTGTAGAACTCGCGTCGTACCGGTACACGTCTGCCGGAATCGGTCTTGAGTGCGGAGCGTCGCTCGGACAGAATAAAAGCATGTACAAAGGATTGTTCTTCGCGCCGCACGTCGTCGCTCAGGCAAAAAAAACGGCGATGTTCGCCGCGTATGTTTTCGAGAAGCTTGGATTTGAAGTCGAACCCAAGTGGGACGGTTTCAGGGGCGACATAATCCAAGCGGTTAAATTGAACGCGCCTGAATACTTGTGCGCGTTTTGCAGAGGGATACAAAAAGGCTCGCCGGTCGATTCGTTCGTAACGCCGGAGCCGTGGGAAATGCCCGGCTACAGCGACAAAGTGATAATGGCGGCGGGGACGTTCACGCAGGGCTCGTCGATCGAACTCTCCGCGGACGGACCGATGCGCCCGCCGTACACGGTGTACTTCCAAGGCGGGTTGACTTACGAGAGCGGGAAGATCGGGATTCTATCTGCGGCGGAGGAAATTTTGAAAATAAAAAACGGTTCGTGATGAACCGTTTTTTTAATATACAGTCACATACATCCCGATATTAGACTTCTCCGGATTTTCAGGAATGATAAGCCGTCCCGCTTCGACTTCATCGTTGATAATCAACCTGCGCGTGTCGTACATAAACATCGTTGCGTAATAATTAATCGTATCGTTAATTACGGGATTACTGTATTTTTTAATTATTTCCATAACCTCTTTGGTGAGCGCACTATATTTTTCCTGCAATGTTTCAAATTTAACGTGCGATTTTATTATGTCAACCATTTTATCATATGACCCATTTTTAAATATCGCAACGTCAAAGATAATATTACCGTTTTCATCGGTGTGCGCATACCAACCGTCTATCTTTGCCCACAATATTTTTTCGGATTCCATAAATGAATTAATATTACGGTTGTTTTTGACAATGTCCGCGAAAAACGACGTATAATTCATATCTAATAAGTTACAAGAATTAAGCAAACCGGGATAACTGTATCTACGAAACATTGCAGAATTATTACCTGTTCCGTTATGCCACATATGAATATTTTCGGAAATCAGATTGTGTTGTTCGAATCCAACATATCCCCAATCACCGCCGTCTTTACGCTTAAATATATTGCTTATCGTATCAAAGAATAAATCCGATGCCATCGTCACGATAAGCCATTTGAACTCGTTATCGCTTATATTATC